>JBGTHX010000549.1:0-3796 GCA_041746055.1 Lewinella sp.
TGGTCCATGGCATCGACACCGACGTCCAGGCCGTACAGGCCCTCATCCTCTGCCCGACGCGCGAACTGTGTCTGCAGATCGCCCGCGACCTGACGGAGTTTGCCCGCTTCCGCGACGGCGTGAACGTAGTGGCCGTCTACGGTGGCGCCAGTGCCGGCGACCAGATCCGCGCCATCCGCCAGGGTGCCCAGATCGTAGTGGGTACCCCCGGCCGTACGCTCGACCTCATCAACCGCAAGAAACTGGTCGTGGACCAGCTGAAGCGCGTGGTGCTCGACGAGGCCGACGAGATGCTCAACATGGGCTTCCAGGAAGAATTGAACGGCATCCTCGACGCCACGCCGAAGGAGAAGCAGACGCTGCTCTTCTCGGCCACCATGCCAAAGGAGGCCCGCAAGATCTCCACGGACTACATGAACGACCCCCAGGAGATCAGCGTGGACCACACCGAAGCCGGCGACTCCAACATCACCCACCTCTACTATAAAGTGAAGGGCAGCCACCGCTTCCCCCTCCTCAAATTGCTGGTGGAACTGGACCCCGACATGTATGCCGTGATCTTCTGCCGCACCCGCCGCGAGGTGGACGGCGTCGCCGAAGACCTCCGCTACGCCGGCCACGCCGCCGATGCCCTGCACGGCGACATGAGCCAGGCCCAGCGCGACGACGTGATGAAGCGCTTCCGCAAAGGACGCATCAAGCTGCTGGTCGCTACCGACGTGGCCGCCCGCGGACTGGACGTCTCCGACCTCACCCACGTCATCAACTACAACCTGCCCGACGCCCCCGAGGTATACGTGCACCGCAGCGGCCGTACCGGCCGGGCGGGCAAGGAAGGCGTAGCCGTCTCCATCGTGACCGGTCGGGAGTTGCGCAAAATCCGCGACATCGAGCGCTACGGTAAGCTGGAATTCAGTGAAGCCCCCATCCCCTCCCAGGAGGAGGTCTACAAGCAGCGGGCGCTGCGCTTCGTCGAGTCCATCAAGACCGCCGAGCTGACCGACAAGAAACTGCTGGCCCAGCTACCGGAGATCGTCAGCGCGCTCTCCGACCTCGAGCGCGACGACCTCATCCAGCAGTTCGTGGCCTTCACCCTGGCCGACTTCAGCAAGCAGGTGGGCAGCAGTACCCCCGTCGAAGCCGGTAAAGACAAGCCCGAGAAGTCCGAACGGCGTGAGCGCCGCGGCAACGTGAGCTACACCCGATTGTGTATGTCCGCCGGTCGCCGGCAGGGCTACACCGTCCCCCAGGTGATCGGTATGCTGAACAAGAACGTGCCCGGCGGTAAGATCGACCTCGGTAAGATCGACCTCCAGAACAACCTCACCTTCATCGACGTCGACAGCACCGAAGCCACCCGCGTGGTCACCTCCATGCAGGGCGTGCAGGACCGCGGCAATGACGTGGCCCTCCGCATCTACGACGGCACCGCTCCCGCAGGCAACGACGACGACCACGGCTCCAAGCGTCCCCGCAACAAGTACAAGACCTTCAGCGGTGGCAACCCCGGCAACTTCCGGAAGGAGAAGAAGAAGCACCGGAAGGGGTAAGTAGTACGGTAGTACGGTAGTCCTGCTTGTACGGTAGACGGTAGTCGGGTAGTCCTGGCTACCGTACTAAAACGTCTTTGATGAACAGATACCGCTCAGCCTTCATCCCGATCCGCGTAAGTAGCTTCAGCCAGAGGATGGCGGTGATGTAGCAATCGCCCAGCGCCGTGTGCCGGTCGGAGAGCGGGATCCGGTAGCGGCGGGCGAGGGTGTCGAGGGAGTAATCGTCCTTCGGGGACCAATAGCCGGCGGGGCGGATGCGCTGGGCCAGGTGGACGGTATCGATGACCTGATTTTTCAGGGGGCCGGCGCCGTGTCGGTTCAGGTTCGCGTTAAGCATGGCGATGTCGAACCCGATGTGGTGGCCTACGATGATGGCATCGCCGAGGTAGGTGAGCAGCTCTTCCAGGAGCTGGGGCTCATCCGTGTAGGTGTAGCGCTGGGAGTTGGGAATGATGCCGTGAATGGAGATCGCCGCCTCCGCCGAAAGGCCGGGCGGGGTGGGGAGGTAGGCCTCGAATTTATCCCTCAGCACGATGGAGTTGCCGAGCACGCGCAGGGCGCCGACGGAGAGGATGCGGTCTTTGCGGGTGTCGAGGCCGGTGGTCTCGGTGTCGAGGACTACCACCGGCGTTTCGTGAAGCAGGCGGTTGGGTGGCCAGCGGTGGTTGTCGCGCTTGACGTAGGCCTTGTAGAAGTCGGGCCAGTGGGGGTCCCAGAGACCGGCCGGCGGACCGATGAAGGGCGTGAGGGCGCTGCGGAGCCAGGAGGGAAGGGCCATCAGCGCATGAAATTGAGCTGGAAGCGGATCTCAAGCAGCTTCTGGATATCGCCGACGGGGTTAAAGCTGTTGCGCAGCAGGAGCCGCTGTACCTGGGTGAGCTCGCCGGGCCGGACGAAGCGGCCGCTGTCGCCGCGCTTCAGGCCGAGTTCGGCGCGCAGGCGGATGAGCAATTCGTAAGCTTCGGCGGCTTCCTCGTAGAGGCGGGCGTTCTGGGGCTCCAGCTTGGCGAGGGCCTCGTAGCGGCGTAAGGTGTTGTTGATGTTGCCCTGCCGGTGGGAGAGGATGAGGACACGGGCGGCGTCGGTGAGCGGGCGCATGGCGCGGGCCTTGAGGTCGAACTGGTCCTTGTGCTCCCCGGAGCGTTCCACCACGAAATTGCGGAAGAAGGTAAGCGGACTCGGATTCTGCATCGCGGCCATGGCCAGGCTGGCCTGGAAGCGGGCGCTGGAGGCCGATATCTCGTCGAAGATGTGACTGGTGAGCTTTTCGGGCAGACTGCCGTCGCCCCAAACGCCGCGGTAGTCAAAGAAGATGGAGGTGTTGAGCAGGTTCTCGGCGGTATTGTCGTGCATCCAGTGGCTGAACTGCTCCTTCCACTTGCTCACGCTGAGGCACCACTTAGGGTTGCTGGCCATCATGTCGCCGTCGCAGTAGCGATAGCCTACGTCGTTGAGGATCTCGGTCACGTGATCGGCGAGGCGGAGGAAGTAATCCTTGGTAGCGTTGTAGCGGCCGTCGCTGACGTCCTCGAAGATGAGGGCGTTGTCCTGGTCGGTCCGCAGCAGCTGCTCTCCGCGTCCCTGACTACCCAGGGTGAGCCAGTCGAATAGGGTGGGGGGATGGCCCAGTCCTTCTGCCTGCAGCCGCGCCAGACTGAGCTTGATCGCCTTGCGGATGATCTCGTCGTTGATTTGGGTCATCACGGCGGTGATGTAGCCGATGGCCACTTCCTTCTCCAGGGAGCCGTCGAGGAGGCGTTCGGCCCGGTCGCGCAGTTCTTTTAAATACACGGGGGTCCGGGCGTGGGCGATCTCCTGCACGATCACGGCGGGGTTGTTGCCCTGGAGGAGCAGCAGGTCGTGCTCGCTGACGACTCCGGTGACGGCGGTTTTGTCGGTCCCGTCCGCGGTTTGCACCAGGTGGTGCTTGTCCGTGCGCAGCATCCGGATCTGGACGTCGCTCACGGTGGCGTCCGGTGAGATGCAGAGCACGGGGCTGGACATGATGGTTGCCACGGGCAACTTGCGGCTAACCACGCCGGTGGCGACGCAGCGGCGCAGGTCGCGGTCGGTGATGATGCCGATGGGCCGCTGCGCGTCGTCGACCACCACGATGGAGCCGATGCCGTTCTCGGTCATGCGCCGGGCGGCATCGATGATGGTGTCGTTGCGCCGGCACACGACGGGTTCGCGGGAGCGGTGGAGCGACTGCAGGCTCATGAGGTCCGGTTCTCCGGCGGTGG
>JBGTHX010000550.1:0-4008 GCA_041746055.1 Lewinella sp.
GCCTTCTCGGTGTCGCCCATCTCGTTCAGGAAAGTGGCGGCCTGGAAGTAGTCGTTGGCGCTGGGGCCGGCCATGACGCGGTCGATGGTGGCCATCACGCTTTCCTTGGCGTTGGACTGGATCGGCAGGGCGACCATGGTGTTGCCCCAGGTCATGGTCAGCTCGGCGCCGTCCATGGTGTAGTTCTCCAAGTTGATGGTGAAGGATTCGGTGGTGGCGGGGGTCTCCTGTACCTGGGCGGTAACGGTGACGGCCGGTTCCATTTCCACGTAGCTCGTCCAGGCGCCGCCGGCGTAGGGGTAGAACATCACGTCCCAGCTGGAGGCGGCGGGCTTGCTCAGGATGGCGTACTCCCCGGCGGGGACGGCCTTGCCGGCTACGGTGATGTCATCGCCGAAGGAGATCTTGGTGGCCTGGTTGGCACCGGTGCGCCAGAGCTCGCCGTAGGGGACGAGTCCGTCGGCGGCGAAGAGGGTGCGGCCCTTCATGGCGGGGCGGCTGTACTCGACGCTCACGTCGGTAAGGCCGATGGTGGTCTCGAAGCTCATGCCCGGGGAGGCCGGGGGGCTCTGGATCTGGGCGTACAGGCCGGTGGTGAACAGGGCCAGGCAGAGGGTGAATATACGTAGGTACATCGAATCGGTTGGTTAGTGAACCGCCAAAGATAGGGCTCAGTGCGCCGACTTGTCCGGGGCCGGGGCGGAGGCGTGAAAGTCCCGGGCGATGCGTTCGGCGTAATCATCCAGCAGCTGCCGGATGCGGCCGGTGGAGTCGGAGGCGACGATGAGGCCGATGTGCTGTGTCCTGTCCATCCGCCAGACGATCTCCGGATCGTCGAAGCCGGAGGTGTCGGGCCGCTCGTGGCGCGACAGGCTTACCACGATGCCCGCCTGGTCGTAGCGGCGCTCGGGTAGTTCGTAGGGTTTGCCGGCGGCCTTGGCGGTCTCCAGCTTGGCCCATTCCTCCCAGAGGCTGATTCCCGTCGCGGCCTCCACCATCTCGGCGAGGTGGGCGCCCCCGACGCGGCTGGCGGTCTCGAGGAAGACGAAGTGGCCGTCCTGGGTCTTAATAAATTCCGTGTGGCTGGCGCTGAACTGCATCCGGAAGGCGTGCATCACGCTTTCGGTCATGCGGCGCAGGATGACGGCGTCCTCGTCGTAGTAGGGTACGCTCACGGAGCGGAAGATGCCGCCGCCGTGGGCCACCTCGAAGGGGGTGCTGAGGTAGCGCGATACCTGGCAGAAGGCTACCTCGCCGTCGACGGAGAGGGCATCTACGTGGTAAACGTCGCCGGGCCGGAACTGCTCGACCAGGTAATCCTTCCGCTTCTCGCCGAGGGCGTGGACGCGCTCCCACAGTTCCTGGGCCGAGTGCACCTTGGTGATGCCGGTGGCGCTGGCTTCGCCGCGGGGCTTGAGCAGACAGGGGTATTCGATGCGGTTGGCGAATTCGGTGAGGGCCACGTCGTTAAAGAGGGGAGAGAAGTCGGGCACCGGGATGCCCTGCTCGCGCGCCCGCATGCGCATGGCGAGCTTGTCTCGGAAGTAGCGGGCGGTGGTCTGTCCCATGCCGGGCAGGCGGAACTCCTCGCGGAGGTAGGCGGCCTTTTCTACGTCGAAGTCGTCGAGGGCCACGATCCGGTCGATCGGCCGGCTCTGGGCCATCCACGCGAATCCCTTGGCGAGATTGGCGAGCGCCTGGGCGGAGTTGCTGTCGTTCTCGAGGAAGAAGAATTCATTGATGGCTTCCCGGGGCCAGGCCTCGTGCTCCAGATTCTTGACCGTGAGCAGGTAAACGGTATTGCCGGCGGCCTTACTGGCGCGCAGGAAGGGAACGCCCTTGAAGTAGCAGGAGATGCAGAGAACGGTCATAGCGGGGGAGGTGTGGTAGCTAGGTAGTGGGGTCTGAAGGTAGGTTATCAGTCCGTAAGGAGCTCGGGGAGCCACAGCGACAGCCCCGGCACCAGCGTCACCAGTGCCAGCACGACCAGGCTCATCACCAGAAACGGAAAGCCGGCCCGCGTTACGCTGCCGATGGAGGTCTTGCCGATACCGGCCGCTACGAAGAGGCAGACCCCCAGGGGTGGGGTAGTGAGCCCGATCATCAGGTTCAGCAGGGCGATGACCGCGAAGTGGATCGGGTCGATGCCCACGGCCACGGCCACGTTGAGCAGGATCGGAAATAGGATCAGCAGCGCGGCGATGGTTTCCATAAAGGTGCCGACGAAGATCAGTAGCAGGTTCACAAGGAGCAGCACGACGTATGGATTGTCGGTAAAGCCCAGGATGCCCGACGACACCGCCTGCGGCAGCCGTTCGATGATCAGGATCCACCCGAAAAGATTGGCAAAGCCGATCAGCACCATCAGCGAGGCGGAGGTCCGCATGGAGTCCAGGATCACCACCAACGCCTTCTTCACCGTCAGCTTGCGGTATACGAAGCGGCCCACCAGCAGGGCGTAGAGTACCGCCACGATGGAGGCCTCCGTCGGGGTAAAGAAGCCGCCGATGATGCCGAAGAGGATGACGACGGTCATCAGCAGCGCCCAGAACGTATTGAAGAAGCTCCGGCCTACCTGCCGCCAGCTGCTGCGCTCGTGGACGGGGTACTGCCGCTTGCGGGAGATGTAGTAGGTAATGCCCATCAGACTGAGGCCGAGCAAAAATCCGGGGATCGCGCCGGCCAGGAAGAGCTTGCCCACCGACAGCCCCGTCAGGGTAGCCGCGATGATCATCGAGACGCTCGGCGGGATGATGGGCCCCACGGTGGAGGAGGCGGCCGTGACCGCGCAGGCGAAGGGCGCGTCGTAGCCCTCCTTCTTCATGGCGGGGATCATCACTGAGCCGATGCTCGCTGTGTCCGAGATAGCCGTCCCGGATATACCCGCGAAGAGCATGGAGGCCGCAATATTGGCTAGGGCGAGTCCACCCCGGATGTGCCCCACCAGCCGGTTACAGAAGTCGATGATCTTTTCGGTGAGCCCGCCCTGGTTCATGAGGTTGCCCGCCATGATGAAGCCGGGAATGCTGAGCAGCACGAAGACGTCGATGCCCGAGTACAGTTTCATCGGGATCACGATGAGCGGGATGCCGGCCGCCAGCAGGTAGATGAGGCACGACAGTCCGAGGGAAAAGGCGATCGGGAAGCGCAGGAGCAGGAAGACGGCAAAGCTGCCGAGCAGGATCCAGATCATGGGCGGGGAGCTAGGTGCCGCAGCAGGCGGTCTACGGCGTAAAGGAGTACCGAAAGCGCCAATATTACCATCGCCCCGAAGGCGATCGCCATGGGAAACTGCAGCGTGGGCGACCGCTCCACCGTGCCCATGGCCGTGAAGCCGACGGCGTAGTACAGGAACAGGAGGAACAGCGCCACCGTGAGGATATCGATCGCGATCGTGAGGTGGCGGCGCGCGCGGGTGCCGAGGCGGTCATACAGGAAGTCGAAGTACACGTAGGCATCGTGCTTCAGGGCCGGACCGGCGGCGAAGGCGATCGCGAGCACGAAGAAGAGCCGGGCCGCCTCCTCGGTCCAGGAGGGTGCGGTGGTGAGGAACAGCCGCGCGTAGATCTGCACCACCACGCAGCCGATGAAGCCGCCGGTCATCAGCAGCGTACCCCACTTGAGGGTGGTATCGGCTACCCGGACGAAGGGCCTCATTCTTTAGGGGCTTTGAGCTCCCGGTACAGCTGCTGCATCTCCGGGGAGAGGGTATTGTAGACGGCGTCGCCGCAGCCCGCCACGAAGGCCGGGCGGTCCACCTCGATGAATTCCATGCCGGCGTCCTCCAGGAAGCGACGGGTCTCATCGGCGTTGGCGTAGAAAAGTTCCCGCTCGTAGGCCTGCATGTCTTTTGCGCACTCTAAGAAGATCTCCTTCAGGTCGTCCGGCAGGCGCTGGAACTGCGCTTCGCCGATCACGGGGTGGGTCCAGCCGAAGACGTGGCTGGTGAGGTTGACGTATTGCTGTACCTCGTAGAAGCCCGCCATCTTGGTCAGCGGCAGGGGGTTC
>JBGTHX010000551.1:0-4665 GCA_041746055.1 Lewinella sp.
GGCGGGTGCGGTAGGCCACCCCGGCCATCCAGCCGCCGAAGAGCGTCCAGCCGATGATAGTGGGATAGAAGACCATGCGCATCGTGTTGTCGAGGTCCTCGCCGCCCATGGCCGGATTCCCTTCCGCGCCCGGGTGCAGACTCGTAGCCGACATCCGGGGCAGAATGTAGATCAGTGGAATGATGCACGCGAAAGCGAAGATGTTGTACACCGCTCCCAGCCGGGCGCGGCGCTCGGGGTCCGGGAACGCCGCCCGCAGCACAAAGTAACCGGCATAGATGAGCAGGGCGATCAGGGTGGTAAATTGCTTGATGTCCCAGTTCCACCAGCTGCCCCAGGTATATTTGGCCCAGACGGCGCCGGTCAGGAGACCCAGGACACCGAACAGCATCCCTACCCCGGTGAAGACTACCGACCAGTGATCGGCCCGTTCCAGGGCGCTCACGTTCCGCAGGTCGGTGAAGTCGGACACGCCGCCGCTTTCGAGCTTCGACTTCCGGCGGAGGTACTTGATGGCGTATACCACCGCCGCGATGAAGAGGAACATCATGGCAAACCACAGGCTGACGTGGAAGTAGGTATTGCGGATGGTCTCGGCCAGCAGACTGCGGTAGGGGAAGGTCATGCCGGGGTGGGCGGTCAGGTCGCCCGCCTGCAGGGCGCCTTCCTTCCAGGCGGCCTGCAGGGCCGCGGGATCGGCGGGCCGGCTCTCCTGGCGCAGGATCACCACGTCGGGAGCTACGAAGGCTCCTTCCACGGGGCCGCTCACGATGAGGGACAGCTTCTTGGTCTCGGGCCGGTCGGTGGGAAGTCCGGCCGGTATAGCGAAAGTTACATCGGCGCGCCGGTCGTCGATCACGTCGACGGCGGTGGCGCGCAGCGCGTAGCCATCGCCGTAGTTCAGCCAGCCGCCCAGTTGATCGGCGTCGCGGGTAAAGGCCGTGTTGTACCCCAGGATCCGGAAAGTATTGGATGCGCCGGGCGTGGCGGCCGCGGGGGTGACCGACAGCAGATTGGGCTTCAGCGGAACCGTCATACCCGCGATGAGGGCGTACAGCAGGATCAGGACCGAGAGGGCCTTCCACCAGTTTTGCCGCATCAGTTTTTCCATGGGGCAAAGGTACGGCGGGTCGTCAGTCCGGCCTGACAGTGACGCGACAGCGTACGGTAAGAATTTTCCTTCACCGGAAACGGTAAGAAATAGGTAACAAACTAAGGCCCCCGCTGCGCGGTTCCCCTACCGATACCAACTCCGAACGCATGGCCCACGAGATCACCAACGGAACCATTCTCCTGGCCGAGCCCTTCATGCTCGATCAGAACTTCAAACGCAGCACCGTCCTGCTGGTGGAGCACAACGAGGAGGGCAGCCTGGGATTCATCATGAACCGCCGGGTGAATATGCGCGTCGATGAGCTCGTGAAGGACTTTCCGGAGTTCGATGCCCCGGTGTACTTCGGGGGGCCCGTCGGTACGGATACGGTCCATTACCTCCACCGCAAGGGCGATATCCTGGAGGGCAGCGATGAGATCGTGAAGGGCATCTACTGGGGCGGCAATTACGAGCAACTGAAGGCGCTGATCGACCAGAAGGTGATCACGCCTACTGATATCCGCTTCTTCGTCGGCTACAGCGGCTGGTCCGAACGGCAACTGGAAGAAGAACTGCACGCCGGTAGCTGGGTGACCGCGCGGATGTACCCCAATTACCTATTCAAGAGCGATCCGGATGCCCTCTGGGCCCAGATCATGGAAAACAAGGGCAACACCTTCAGCGTCATCGCCCGGATGAGCGACGAGGCCAACTTCAACTGATGCTTACCTTTACGGTATGCAAGCCACCGTTATCGCCGCCCTTCGTGCCCTGTTGATGGAAGAAGGCCGCGTTTGTCTGCCCGGCATCGGCACCCTGCTGGTGGTCCGCCAGCCCGCTTTGGTAAGTCCGATCGAGGGCGTAGCCTCCGCCCCTTCCGGCCGCGTGAGCTTCAACGAAAATCTGGTGGTGGACGATGGCCGCCTCCTCCGGGAAGTGGACCGGCCGCAGCTCGAGGAGTTCCTGGCCCAGACCACCCAGAGCCTCGACGCGGGGCGCACCGTCGTGCTGGAAGGTATTGGTAAACTCTACCGGCAACCGGATGGCGAAATTCGCTTCACCGCATCCGGGGAGAACTTCCGCAAGGAAAGCTTCGGCCTGCCCGCCGTGGCCCTGCGTCCCATCGTCCGGAAGGAAAAAAAGGTGGCCGCCACGAAGACCGAAGTCCTGACCAAGCCGGTCAGGAAACTACGCGAGTCCCCGGCCGGGGCCCGCTACGGAAATGTCGCCTGGTACGTGGCCGCGGGAGCAGGCACCCTCCTGCTCATCTTTCTGCTCTTCCGCCTGGCGGGCACCCTCAGCACCGAACTGGATCCCGCGGAAACGGTGAACGCGCCGCGGGAACGTCTGAACGTCCCGCCTCCCGCTGACGCGCCCACGCCGGAAGAGGTCGTCGTTGAAGCCGGTAGCATCCGGCCCGAAGCACCCCCCAGACTTAATCAGCCACCAGCGCCCGCCACCGAGGCTGCTCCTGCTCCCGCAGCGCGTAACGTAGCGGTGATCGCGATCGGACTCTACGGCCGGCAACGCAACGTCGACAAGCAGACGCGCCGCCTCTCCGAGGCCGGCTATACCCCCTACACCGACAAGGAGGGGCGCAACACCCGCGTAGGCGTGCAGGTGGGATACGATAGTGAGGAAGAATTAAGGCGGGTATTACAGGAAGTCCGCGCCCGCTACACCGAGCAGGCATACGTGATGCGGGTGAACGGGGAGGAGCGGCGGCCGCAATAAAAAAGGCCCCGATCCGGTGAAGGACCGAGGCCAAACAGAACTTAGGAAGCTCTGGTGCCGGAGGGGGGAGTCGAACCCCCACGCTCGTAAAAGCACACGCCTCTGAAACGTGCATGTCTACCAGTTTCATCACTCCGGCGGTTAACGGGCCGCAAAGATATACGCCCGGGTTTCATTTACAAATGCGGAGGCGAATATTTTTGCTTCCCCCGAAAAAGTACCGCCAGTGGGAATCGAACCCACACTCCCGAAGGAACTGGATTTTGAATCCAGCGCGTCTACCAATTCCGCCATAGCGGCAGGCACTGATTCAGAGCGGTGGCAAAAGTAACCGCCCGCCGCTTAGTCCGCAACCAGTTCGGCGATTAAATCATACTCCGTGGCGGAAACCACGCGTACCGTTACCATATCTCCGGTGCGCAGGTACGCCGCTTCCGCGTCGAGGTGCACCTCGTTGTCCACGTCCGGGCTATCGTATTCACTCCGGCCTACGTAGTGGTCCCCGTCCTTGCGGTCGATGAGGACGCGCATCACCTCCCCTACCCGACCCTGGTTCAGTTCGAGGCTGATGCCCCGCTGCAGTTCCATCAGCCGCTCGGCCCGGTCGGCCTTCACATCGGCGGGTACGTCGTCCTCCACGTCGTAGGCCCGGGTGTCCTCCTCGTGGGAGTACTGAAACACGCCCAGCCGCTCGAAGCGCATCTCGCGCACGAAGTCACACATCTCCTCAAATTCCTCCTCGGTCTCTCCGGGATAACCCACCAGGAAGGTGGTCCGGATCGCGATGCCCGGTACCCGCTCGCGGGCGTAGCGGATCAGCTCGGTGGTGTCCCGGCGGCTGACCTGCCGGCGCATCCGTTGCAGGACGGCGTCCGAGCCGTGCTGCAGTGGGATATCGAGGTAGTTGCACACCTTCGGCTGCTCGGCCATCACGTCGAAGACCTCCCGCGGAAACTTGGAGGGATAGGCGTAATGGAGGCGGATCCACTGGATCCCCTCCACGGCGGCCAGCGACTCCAGCAGCGTGGGCAGCATGCGCTGCTTGTACAGGTCCAGGCCATAGTAGGTGAGTTCCTGGGCGATGAGCATCAGTTCCTTGACGCCGTTGCGGGCGAAGTTTCTGGCCTGGGTGACCAGCTCTTCGATGGGGCGGCTGACGTGGTCGCCGCGCATCAGCGGAATGGCGCAGAAGGAGCAGGTCCGGTTACAGCCCTCGCTGATCTTCAGGTAGGCGTAGTGCTCGGGGGTGGTGATGAAGCGCTCCCCGATAAGGTCGTGCTTATAGTCGGCCTCGAGGCGCGCCAGCAGGCCGGGCAATTCCATGGTGCCGAAGAAGTCGTCCACCTCGGGGATCTCCGCCTCCAGGTTGTCCTTATAGCGCTGGCTGAGGCAGCCGGTGACGTACAGCCGGTCGATCTCACCGCGCGTCTTGCGGTCCGCGTAGTCGAGGATGGTATTGACGCTCTCCTCCTTGGCCAAGTCGATGAAGCCGCAGGTATTTACGATCACGATATTGGCCGCGTCATTGCTGTCGTGACGTACCTCGTAGTCGTTGGCCTGCAACTGGGTGATCAGGTTCTCGGAGTCGACCAGGTTCTTGGAGCAACCCAGGGTGATGACGTTGACCTTATCGGGTCTCAGCGTTCTGGTTTTCATGCGCTTGCGCTTAAGGGGCGCAAAGGTACGCATTGCCCCGTCGCCGGGAAAGGGCCTAGTAGGTCCTGCCCATCAGCTCGTGCTCCACGATGGCCCGCTTGAGTTCGAGAAAGTCCACTTCGGCCTGGTGGCTGTACACCACATCCCCGCCCGGCGCCACCAGGATGGTGTACGGCAGGGCT
>JBGTHX010000552.1:0-7795 GCA_041746055.1 Lewinella sp.
AGCGGCATTAGGGCGGTGAAGGCACCCGCCAGTACCAGCACCCGGTAGAGTACTTCCACGCGGCCCGGATAGCGGCGCGACAGCTGTCCGCCGGTGAAATACCCCAGGGTGAGCCCCCCGAGGGTGACGCCCAGGACGGCCGCCCAGACGTATAGCGAAGTTCCGAAGTAGGGGGCCAGCAGTTTGGCGCCCATCAGTTCCACGGCCATCACCGCCCCGCCCTCGAGGAAGGACAGTCCGTAAAGCGATAAACGATTGTGCATACCCGCTAAAGTAAGCAGGGGGAGCAACCCACGGTCGCTTCCCCTGCAATGGTCGCCCGGTAGCAAAGCACCGGCCTGCGGAACCTATCAGTGAATAATGATAGCGTCGGGGTTTCCGTCGGGGTCGTTGTTCACCGTCCCGTCGGTACCGAAACTGCCCAGCAGAATCACGCCGGCGGCGTGGGGGCTGGCCATGGAGGTACCGCTGAGGGAAGCGTATCCGCCATTCTTGTAAGTGGATTCCACCCCGACACCAGGCGCCGCGTAATCGACTGCGCTGCCGTAGTTGGAGAAGTAGGCGAAGTTATCGTTGCTGTCCATTGCCGAAATGGTATAGATCGAAGGCCCGTTGGTCCGGCCCGGCGAACTGGTGTTGGCGTCGGCGCTCTCGTTGCCCGCGGCCAGCACGAAGGGGCAGGTAGCGGAGGCGTTTTTGACGGCCTGGTCCAGTGCGGTTGAGATACCGCCACCGAGGCTCATGTTGGCCACATCACCGCTGCTCGCGGTCTGGGCCACGTAATCGACGCCAGCGATCACGCCGGTGGTCGATCCGCTGCCGCGCCGGTCCAGCACGCGTATAGCCACGACCTCGGCACCGGCAGCTACGCCGATCACCCCGATTCCGTTGTCGATTGCGGCGATCGTACCGGCCACGTGCGTACCGTGTCCGTTCTCGTCGTCCGCATCCTTCCGCGAGATGTAGCTCCGGCTCAGTCCGACGTTGACGTTAAGGTCCGGGTGATCGAGATCGATGCCCGAGTCGATGACGTAGGCGCGTCCGGCGTTAATACCATCGACTCCGCCGCGTACGCGGGTGATGCCGTAGGGTACCGATTGTTGTCCGCCGGTTTCACCGCCGCCTCCCTTATTCGGGGGGCCCATGGCCAGGCTGATGACCTGATCTTCCTCTATGTAGGCCACCTGGTCATCGGTGCGGAGGAGCTGAACTTCCTCGTCGGTGAGGTGAGCGGCAAAGCCGCTCAGGGCGGTGGTGTAAACGTCGTCCAGCTTTTCCGCCGCGATCCCGTTAGACTTTAGTTTCGTGACCGCCGCGCGTTCGGCCTGTTGCTTGGCCTTGGCCAGGTCACCCCCCGATTGGAGGGCGGCACTTTCTTTCAGGACCACGATGTAGGTACCGGTTCCCACGCCGGGCGCGTAGCGGATGACCGGGGCCTGAACCGGTGCTTCCTGCTGAAGGGAGAAGGATTCCGTGTCGTCGGAACAGCCGGATACGGCCAGTCCCAGGACAGAAGCAAAAGCCAGAGCCTTGTAAGGTAATTTCATGAATTCAGGTGTATTGGGTTAGAAAATTGGAGAATGGGACATTCTCCGCTTGCAATTTATCAATTTTGTCCAGACAACCATATATAATTTTTGCCTGAATACACCTTACTCGCCGAATTGCCGATGTTTAATCGGTACGGGGCAAAAAAAATGCGGGCAGCGAGATTGACCCCTCGCCACCCGCTTCCAAAGCTAAAACGGTGTGAATTGCTAAGGCTGATGCGCTGAGGGCACCAGCTTTAACAGGATATAATAGACGATTAGATTGTATAGGCTGTGTTAGTCGACGTTATCGTGTAGGAAGGAGTTGTTCCGGCGCAGCGGCATTTCCTCATCGTCGGTGATGCTCCACCGGCTAAGGTCGTGGTCCTCGCTGCTCTTCTTACTGTTATCCAGCTGGATATTGCGGCGCAGGTAGGCGGGCTGGTTTTCCAGTTCGTTCACCACCTTCGGGTTGCTCAGCTTAGGCAGTTCGGTGCGCTGGCGAAGGGCCTCGCGGCGCTCCTGATCGCGGATCTCCATCTCGCGGCGCTGGGCCTCGCGGCGGGCATCCTCTTCCTCTTGCATGAAGTTCTGGGTGAAGCTGCCACCGTCGCGGCGGCGGGCGCGCAGCCGGGCCTTGGCTTCCTCCATGTCCTCGAATTCGAAGGTCCGGGAATGGCCGGGGTTACCAAAGCCGGCCGAATCGCCCTCACCCGTGATGTCCTCCAGGGAGGCGCGCTTGGCGGCCTTGCGTTCCTGGTCCAGGTGGACGACCTGGCGCTCGGGTGCTACGTTGCGGTTGGCGGCCTTCTTATCTCCGAATCCGGTAGCGATCACGGTCACGCTGATCTTGTCACCCAGTGATTCGTCAAAGCAGTTACCCCAGATCAGGTCGGTACCGTAGCCGGCTTCCTCCTGTACGAATTCGGTGATCTCGAAGATCTCGTCCATCGTCACTTCGCGGGTACCGCTGGTGATGTTCAGCAGGATGTGGTTGGCGCCACGGATATCGTTGTCTTCCAGCAGCGGGCTGTGCAGGGCCTGGTCTACGGCCACGCGGGCGCGGTCGTCGCCGTCGGCGCTGGCGGTACCCATGATGGCTACGCCGCTGTCGCGCATGACGGTGTTTACGTCCTCGAAGTCAACGTTCACGTAACCGGCCACCGTGATGATCTCGGCGATGCCCTTGGCGGCCGTGGTCAGGATGTTGTCGGCCTTACTGAAGGCCTCGCTAAGGTTCAGGTTACCGTGGATCTGCCGGAGCTTATCGTTGGAGATGACGATGAGGGTGTCTACGTTGTCCTTGAGCTCCTGCAGACCGTCCATACCGTTGTTGGCGCGTCGGCGTCCCTCGAAGGTGAAGGGCAGCGTGACGATACCTACGGTGAGGATGTTCATTTCCCGCGCGGTGCGGGCAATGATGGGGGCAGCTCCGGTACCCGTACCACCACCCATGCCGGCGGTGACGAAGAGCATCCGGCAATTGTTGTCAAGGTACTTACGCACCTCCTCGATGCTCTCCTCGCAGGCGAGCTTGCCGACGTTGGGCTTCGAGCCGGCTCCGCGACCTTCGGTCAGGTTAGGGCCCAGCTGCACCTTGGTGGGTACGTTGCTGAGTTCCATGGCCTGGTGGTCCGTATTACAGATGGCAAAGTCGACGCCGACGATACCTTGGTTGTACATGTGATTCACGGCGTTGCTGCCGCCGCCGCCGACGCCGATCACTTTGATGATGGGAGATTCTCCCTGGGGGAAGTCGATAGTCATGTTGATATTCTTAGTTTCCGGGGCTGTTCCCGGAAGTGTTGTTATTGATGGTAGTTCTTGATCGGGGGCCGGATTAGAAGTCCCGGTCGGGTTCAGCCTCGAACCATTCCTTGGTCCGTTTGAAGACATTGTCGAACCAGCTGGGCTCGTTGGCCTCCTGCTTGATCTGCTCTTCCAGGTCGATCTCGGTCACGGGCTCCTCCTTCTTGACCGGCTTCGGGATGACCCGACCGGCGTCGATGTCGGTAAAGCCCTGCAGCAGCAGTCCCACGCCGGTGGCGTAGATGGGGCTGGTGAGCCTCTCGGTGTAGCCGTGGGCCAGGTGCTCGACCGGCGAACCGATGCGGGCGCTCAGGCCGGTGTGGAGCTCGGTGAGTTTGTCGAAGTCGCGGAGCAGGGCGCCGCCACCGGTCAGTACGATGCCCCCGATGAGCTGGCTGCCGTCGAATCCGGCGCGTCGGATCTCCCACAGCACGTGATCGAGGATCTCCTCGGCGCGGGCCTGGATGATGAGGGCGAGGTTCTTCTCACTGATCTCCTTGGGCTCGCGCCCGCGGAGGCCGGGAATGACGATCACGCGGTTCTCGTACACTTCACTGGCCAGGGCGCTGCCGTAGTTCACCTTAAGCTTTTCGGCGTCCAGCTCCATGACCGTGCAACCGGTCTTGATGTCCTTGGTAATGACGTGTCCGCCGAAGGGGATCACGGCGGTGTGCCGGATGATGCCCTCCTGGAAGATGGTGATGTCGGTGGTGCCGCCGCCGATGTCGACGAGCGCCACGCCCGCCTGCTTCTCGTCGTCGTACAGCACGGAGGCCGCACTGGCGATCGGCTCGAGGGTCACGTTGGCCATGTGCAGGCCGGCGCGCTCCACGCAGCGGTTGATGTTGTTGCTGGCCGTAATTTGGCCGGTAATGATGTGGAAGTTGGCCTCCAGTTTGGAGCCCGACATACCGATGGGGTCGACGATACCCTGCTCATTATCTACGGTGTACTCCTGGGGAATTACGTGCAGGATCTTGTCGCCGGGAGGAAGCACCAGTTTGTGCATATCGGCGATGAGGCGATCGATATCGCGCTGTCCGATCTCGGAGTAGGAATTGTCCCGCATCAGCATGCCGCGGTGCTGCAACGACTTGATGTGCTGCCCGGCGATGCCGACGTGGACAGTTTCGATGGTTTCCCCGCTGGCCTGTTCGGCCAGCCGGCGGGCCTCGGAGATCGCCCGGACCGTCTTCTCGATATTCGAGACGACGCCACGCATGACGCCTTCCGATTCCACCTTGCCGGTTCCGAGTATTTCCACTCGGCCGTGTTCATTGCGCCGTCCGACGAGCGCGCAGATCTTGGTGGTGCCGATATCTAGAGCGGCAATGGTTTGTATTTGAGTGGTATCAGTCATTATATCCAATAGTTTAGCAGAACGTGAAGGAGCGAGTAGGGTCATTATCGCTCCCAATGGTTGGGTGATTATACTTTTTTCGCCACCACTTGATCGGTGAAGCGTAGGTCGAAGCTCCGGTACTTCCGCCAGCCCTCGTAGGGAAGTCCTTCGCGATAAAATATTTTGAGTCGCTGCAGGCGTGCAGGCGTCAGTTCCTTGTCGTAGGCACCTAGGTAGATGACCTGGTCGCCGACCTTGGGGGCCAGGATAAGTTCCCCGTCTTCTGTGAGGTCGATCTGCTCGATGAGGGCGGACAGAAAAGGGTCGGCACGGAGGTACTGGCCAAGCGCCATCAGCTGGGTAAGGGGATGATCGGGCTTTTCCAGGTAGTCGTCCGACCAGGGGGCCACGCTACCCGTAACCACCGGGACACGGACCGTATAGTTCTCACTGAGCGGTAGCCGCACCCCTTCGAGGTCCAGGTAGTAGTTCTGGCCGTTGTCGGCAATCACGCGCAGCAGCGGTACCCGCTGGTACACCGAGATATTCAGCACCAGATCGGCGTCCACGTAGGCTTCTGCGTCGCCCACGAAGGCTTGCTCCTCGAGCACTTCCTCGACGCGCTCGATGTCGATGTCGGAGAGCTTGAGCTCGTCCAGCGGCTTGGTGAAGCTGCCGGCCAAAAGCTCCAGAAGCTCGTCGGCCTCTACCAGATTGGCATTTTCGGCCAGTGGATGGACCACCGGGCGGATCGCGCGGATGTGTCCCGCCTCCCGTTCGGAGATCGCCGACACGGCCAGGATCGCCACCCCGAAGGCCACGAAGATCCAGCCGTACGTACGGATGCCGATGAAGATCCCGGCGAAGAAGCGGCCGATGCCGCCCAGGAGATTCAATTTAGCCATGATCCGAATTTTTGCGGTGCTGTGCCACCACGCGGGGCACCAGGGCGTCGATGTCACCCGCTCCGAGCAACAGCAGCACGCCGTCCTTTAGTTCCGCGGTAGCCTCCAGCATCTGGGTGTCGCTGAGCAACCGCCGCTTTTCGTTCTTCATCAGGCCGTACACGAGCTGGCTCGTCACTCCCTCGATGGGCTCCTCGCGTGCCGGATAGATGGGGATGATGATCGCCTCGTCCAGCAGGTCGAGCGCCCGGGCGAAGCCCGCAGCAAAGTCCTGGGTACGGCTGTACAGGTGCGGCTGAAAGACCCCCCGGATGGTACGGTGGGGGTAAAGTTCGCGGGCAGCCGTGATCGCCGCAGTCAGTTCCGTGGGATGGTGGGCGTAGTCGTCGATGATCACGATCTCCCCGTTCTTCAGCACGGTCTCAAACCGGCGGCCGATCCCGTGAAAGTTAGCCAAGCCCTCCCGCAGGTCCTCTTCATTGCCTCCCGCCAGTCGCGTCACGGCGCAGGCGGCTATGGCGTTCTCCACGTTGTGGCGACCCGGCAGGGCGGTGCGCAGGTCCTGGATCAGGTGGCCGCCCGGCTCCCGCAGGTCGAAGTGGAAGGCACCGTCGCGCACCTGGATGTTCTGGGCGCAGAAGTCTCCCGTTCCGATGCCGAAGGTGGATACCATCACGTCCTCAATCCCCGCGAAGTGCTCGGCTACATCGTAGCGTACGATCAGCTGCCCTCCCGGACGAATGCGCCGCGCGTAGGCCCGGAATCCCGTCTCCAGCATCTTGGCGTGGTCGCCGTAGATATCGAGGTGGTCGGGATCGGTGGACAGGATCACCGCGATCTCCGGCGTCAATTGCAGGAAGCTGCGGTCATATTCATCGGCCTCGGCCACTACCCAGTCGCTGTCGCCGTGCACGTAGTTCCCGCCGAAGTCGCGGGCGATACCGCCCAAGAAGGCCGAAGGGTCCAGTCCGGCGGTCACCATCAGGTAGGTAGTGATGGTCGTAGTGGTCGTTTTACCGTGGGTACCCGCGATGCCCACGCAGCGCATATCGCGGCTGATGAGTCCGAGCACCTCGGAACGCTTCATGAGGGTGTAACCCCCGGCCTGGGCGCGGAGCAGTTCGGGAAAGTCCTTGGGGACGGCCGGGGTAAATACCACGAGCAGATCGTCGGAGGCCGCCGGCATCTTCTCCGGTTCGGCGCGGTAGTGGATGCTCATCCCTTCCGACTCCAGTTGCCGGGTGAGGACCGTAGCGGTCTTGTCGTAGCCGCTCACGGGAATTCCCCGGTACCGGAAGTACCGTGCCAGGGCCGACATACCAATGCCACCGATGCCGATAAAGTAGACCTGTTGGACATCAGACAGTCGCATGGGCGGGTTTTTCGTGGGTGGAGGAAATCAGGTCGAGCACTTCGCGGGCGATGTGGGTCACCGCGCCGGGGCGGGCCAGCTCCCGGGCATTGCGTCCCAGTTCCTGCCGCCGCTCGGGGTCGTCCAGCAGATCGAGGGCCGTAGCCACTAGCTTCTCCGTCACATCGGCATCGGCCACCAGCACGGCGGCCCCCACGTGGGTAAGGGCTTCCGCATTCTTGGTCTGGTGGTCTTCCGCCACCCAGGGCGACGGCACCAGGATAGTGGGCTTACCCAGGTACTGGATCTCCGCGATGGTGGTGGAACCCGCGCGACCGATCACCACGTCGGCCCCGGCGTAGGCTTCGTCCATCTTATCGAGGAAGGCCGTGACCGTCACGTTGGGCAGCCGGGCCGTGGCACAGTCGCGGTACTGCTCCAGGTAGTGCTTGCCGCATTGCCAGGTCCACTGCACCTGCGGCCGCGCCCGCAACTGTTCCGTACTGGCCGCCATGGCCTCGTTGAGCGAGCGGGCCCCGCCCGATCCTCCCATGAGGAGCACCGTGGGAGGACCGTCGACCTGTAGCTCCAGTGCCCGGTCGAGCAGCTGTTCGCGGACCGGATTGCCGGTGATGACCAGTTTGTCCGACGGGAAGAACTTGGCCATACCCCCGAACGCTACGCAGATCTTATCCACCTTACCCCCCAGCCACTTATTGGCCAGCCCGGCAAAGGCGTTCGGCTCCTGGATCAGCGTCGGGATGCCCATGCGGGCGGCCGCGTAGAGCACCGGAGCGCCGGCGTAGCCCCCCGTGCCGACCACCGCGTCGGGCTGGAATTCCCGCAGGATGGCGCGGGA
>JBGTHX010000553.1:0-9579 GCA_041746055.1 Lewinella sp.
GGCCGGGAGCGGCCCAGGGCCGCATCCCGGTAAAGCCGGTACACCAGCGCGATCAATCCCACCGAAAAGAGGAGGCCGAACACGACAATGGCGGGGCCGCGCAGCGGCGCCCAGTCGATCGGGGAGGCGGTGGATTCCTCCTTTTCCTCGGGCCGGGGCGGCGGCTCGAATCGAACCTCCTCCCGCAGTTCCCGGCGCCGTTCCTCGGGGAAAACGGACGATCCCTGGCCTTGGCCACGGGCGCTGCCGAGCAGCAGGAAGAGCAGCAGGAGGAGCGGTAAATGTTTCATGCCGGGGGCCCAAAGATACCCGGTAACCGGACAGGGCGGGGCGCGAAGAAGGTCGGAACTCCCTATTTTACGGCATTCCTCACCGCCGGCTCCCGCCGGCACAAGCGATTAAGTACATGAGTAAGATGGACGAAAAAATGGCCGCCTACGAGGCATCCATGGCCAAGATCAACGTCAAACCGGATCAGGAACTGCTACGAAAAGTAGCCAAGGGCCTCGGCCCCTCGATCTACAACAATGACTCTAACAAGGTTGCCTGTAGCGAGAAAAGCGAGCTCGAGCGCGTGGTCAAGAACTTCTGTATGAAGAAGCTCGGTATGACCGACGCGGCCACGGCTATGGACGCCGTGCAGGCCGTCTGCAAGCAGTACACCGAGCGCAGCAAGCACCGCGCCGTCTTCTACTACCTTCTCGTGAAGCACCTCGGCACGGAGGGCCACTACGCCTAAACCCTGATCGTCAGCCGGCCGGTCAGCCCCTCCGCCACCGCGCGGTACACCAGGGCGGCCACCTGTTCCGGCAAGAGGATGCGCGGGGGCGGCGTTTCGCCGGCCCAGCTGCTCGTGAGCGTGGCTCCGGGCGCGACGAGGGTACAGTGTACGCCGGTCCCGCGCAACTCCTCCTCCCAGCCGTCCCACAGGGCGCGGAGGCATTTTTTGGTAGTAGCGTAAGCCGTCATATGCGGCTGCGTTTTTTCCGTCGCGGAGGAGCCGATCACCACCAGGTGCCCGCCCCCGCGGCTGATCATGGGCGGCAGCAGCGTACGCGCCAGGCGGTGATTGGCCAGCACATTGAGCGCCCAGCTTTCCCCGAACACATCCCGTTCCCCGTCCAGTAGTCCCCCCGGCGCATAATAGCCCGCGTTGAGGATCACCACGTCGAAGTCTCCACCGGGAACCTCCCGCGTCAGGTCGGCCGTCAACGGCGTGATCGAGGGGTACTGCGCCGCAAGTTCTTCAAGTTGCTCCGCCGAACGCGCTACGGCGGTGACCGCATGGCCGGCCGCCGCAAAGGCTGCCGCGCAGGCCCGGCCTATTCCGCGGGAGGCACCGGTAACAATTACAGACAAGCGGGGGGCGTTCATGGTCGGCGATCTTGCGGGACCAAAATACTCACCCCGTCCCAAGCAGGGGACAGCGGCGCATCGCTGCCATATTTTGTACTTTTAGCCAGTCCGAATAAAGCCCGACCGCATGCCCGAAACCACCACCACCCCCCGCCAAAAGCCTGAGCTGACCCGTAAGGAAGACTTTCACCAGCAGGCCCGCGCCGACCGCTTCCAGTTTCACGACTACTACCTGGTCGACGACCTGCTGGAGGAAGAGCACCGCATGGCCCGTCAGGCCGTCCGCGACTGGGTAAAGGCCGAGGTGAGCCCCATCATCGAGGACGCCGCCATGCGCGGCAAATGCCCCACCCACCTGTTCAAGGGACTGGCCGAGGTCGGTGCTTTCGGGCCCAGTCTCCCGGTCGAATACGGCGGCGGTGGCATGGATGAGATCGCCTACGGCGTGATCATGCAGGAGCTGGAACGCTGCGACAGCGGGCTGCGCTCCATGGCCTCCGTACAGGGCAGCCTGGTGATGTACCCCATCTACCGGTACGCCAGCGAGGAGATCAAGCGTAAGTACCTCCCCGGCCTGGGCAGCGGCGACCTGATCGGTTGCTTCGGCCTCACCGAGCCCGACGCCGGGTCAGACCCCGGCAGTATGCGGACCAACATTGTGGACGATGGCGATGCGTATATCCTTAATGGGGCCAAGCTGTGGATTACCAACAGCCCCATCGCCGACCTGGCGGTCGTCTGGGCCAAGGACGAGGAAGGAAAGGTGCGCGGCATGGTCGTCGACGCCGATACGCCTGGCTTCACCGCCCCGGAGATCCACGGGAAGTGGAGCCTGCGCGCCAGCATTACGGGTGAGCTGGTCTACGAGAACGTGCGGGTGCCGAAGGAGAACGTCTGTCCCGACATCCGCGGCCTGCGCGGTCCCCTGAGCTGCCTCAGCAAGGCCCGCTACGGTATCGCCTGGGGTGCCATCGGCGCCGCCCTGGATTGCTACGACTCCGCCCTGCGCTACTCCCTCGAGCGGGAGCAGTTCGGCAAGCCCATCGCCGGCTTCCAGCTGCAGCAGAAGAAGCTTGCCGAGATGATCACCGAGATCACCAAGGCCCAGCTCCTGGCCTGGCGCCTGGGCACCCTGGCCAACCGGGGCGAAGCTACCCCGGCCCAGATCAGCATGGCCAAGCGCAATAACGTGCACATGGCCCTGGAGGTAGCGCGGGAAGCCCGGCAGATCCACGGGGGCATGGGCATTACGAGTGAATACCCCATCATGCGCCACCTCATGAACCTGGAAACCGTTCTGACCTATGAGGGTACCCACGACGTTCACCTCCTCATCACCGGCCACGACATTACCGGCATCAACGCCTTCGGCTGATCCCTGCCCGGCGGACGGCCTTCTCTCAACCCAGCTCCGTGAAGTGTAGACTATCGGTGATTGCCTGCCTTGTATTAGGGTATTCCCTGTGTGGATTCGGGCAGTATGTCCCACCGCTTGACGGCCCCCTGCTGGTTACCGGCACCTTCGGTGAACTGCGCAGTGACCACTATCACGGGGGCATCGACTTCCGGGCCGCGGTGGGTACGCCGGTGCGCGCGGTGGCCGACGGCTATGTCAGCCGGGTGCTGGTAAGTCCGGCCGGCTTCGGTCAGGCGATCTACGTCGATCATCCCGACGGAAAACGGAGCGTATACGGTCACCTGGAGGCGTTTGCCCCCGAGATCCTGGATACGGTACGCAGCCTCCAGTACCGGGAGGAGAACTTCGCCCTTGACTTCCGGCCGGATTCCACTGCCTTTCCCGTGCGGCGGGGACAGGTCATCGGTGGGGTCGGGAACCGGGGCTTCAGTTTCGGCCCCCACCTTCACTTCGAGATCCGGGAGTCGGCTACCGACGCCCAGCTTAACCCCTTGTCGCTGGGGTTCCCCGTTCCCGATACCCGCACGCCCGAACTGCAGCGTCTCCGCCTGTACCAGTGGACCGCAGCGGGCCAGGAGGCTGAACCCCAGACCTACGACCTCACGGCCGCCGGCCTGCCCGATACCATCCGGATAGGACATCCCCTAGTGGGCTTCGGCCTAAAGGCCATCGACCGGCAGAACCGCATGCCCAATCGCAACGGCCCGTATCTCCTGGCCCTCGCCGTCGATAGCAGTGAGGTCTTCGGTATCGATTTCGACCGGGTCCCGATCGAAAAAACGCAGTACATCAATGCCCTGACCGATTACCGGGAGTGGCAGCGCCGCTCCTCGTGGTACTATCTGCTCTACGCCGAAACGCCGGCGGCCGTTTTCTGGGACCAGCCCGCGGTAGCCCCGGGGGGGGGCAGGCTCACTCTGGAGGCGGGTACGCCCAGGAAGATCGAGATCACCGCCACGGACTACGCGGGCAATGCCGCCAGTCTGCACACCGTGGTCCTCTACGATGCGACCGCAGCGGAGCCGGCCGCCCTACGGCCGGTGGACAGATACCAGTACATCCTGCCCGCCGCGGAGGCGAGCATCATTGATACGGCGGGCATGCGCTTCGAGCTGCCGGCTGGTGCGCTCTACCACGACCTTGGATTCAAGTACGTGCGGCTTTCCGATGAGTCGGCGGGCTACCTGAGCGACACGCACCAGCTACACGATCCGGACACCCCGCTACAGGGCCGGGCCCGCCTGTGGCTACAGCCCCGTACACCGGCGGCGGATTCACTCCGCGCTAAGATGTACATCGGCAAGTGTAACGACGACGGTACCCACCAGTCGGTAGGCGGTACGTGGCAGGAAGACGGCGGTATGGCGACCACCATCGGCAGCTTTGGCAGCTACGCGCTGCTACTGGATACCCTGCCGCCCACAGTACGTATCAAGGACTTCAGAACCGATTTGCGCGGGCGGGGTGGGTTTAGTCTCCTTTTGGAAGAGGAATCTGGTGGCCCGCTTCGTTACCGAGGTACGGTAGACGGAGAATGGGTGCTCCTGGAATATGACGCCAAAAGCAACACCCTAAGCTACCGCTTCGACGGCAAGCGCTACGGCGGTGGAACCGGCGAGCACCGCTTCGAGCTTACGGTTTCCGATGCCCGGGAAAACACCACCACTTTCGTCAGGAACTTTCGCCGCTAGCAGTTGAAGGCCAGGTCATTGACGAGCTTGCTGATATTGCTCAGGCGATCCCCGTTGATGCGGTAGTGGATGTATTTACCCTGCCGCTGCCTCAGCACCAGCTTGGCTTTGCGCAGAACCGCCAAGTGCTGGGAGGCGACCGACTGCTCCACGCGCAACGCGATAAATATATCGGTAACGGTGAGCTGGTCATTATCACAGAGCAGCCGCAGAATGTCCTGCCGTAGTTCGTGGTTGAGGGCTCGAAGCAGCAGGGCTGCCTCCGCGAGGGAATCCGCATCCAGAATGCGGTGTTTCTCGGAATCTCCGGAGAGATTTGAAGATTGTATTGACATTGTTTTACAGTATAACCTTACTAAGCAATATAAAGGCTAAACGCCAAAAGACAATGAATGAACGTGCAATAAATATGATTTATGTCAAGACATAAAAAAAGCCTTTAACACAAGGTCAAAGGCTACATAACAAACACTATGAACAACACAAGATCTTTAGGGTGTCCTAATTACGGACAGATGTTTTTTTCTCGGTATTGACAAAGATATATCCTTTTGGGGAAAACGAACCAAGAAAAGTTAACGAAGGAGGAAAGTTTTTCAGAAAATCTGGAAAAACCAGGGCTCCGTAACCAAATATCGGGCATTCAACCCGACCTTGCTTTCGTTTTGCGCGCCGTATGATCCAGTCGATTCTCAAGTACCTCGAGCAGCCATCGCTGCTCTCTGAAGTTCCTTTGGACGAACTGGTACGGCTCGTTGAGCAATACCCCTATTCAACGAACCTTCGCTTGCTGGTATTGCTGAAAGCCAAAATTGTTAACAGTTCAGCCTACGAAAATTACCTGAACGAATTTTCGGCATCCACCTTTGACCGGGCCCACCTGTATCACCTCGTCCGGGCCCTGGAGTCCGGTGAAGAGGAACGCGGTGAGGTACTGGAACTGCTGGAGCTGGAAGAACTGGAGCTGGCACCCCTTCCGGCAGCTAATCTGGACGAGCCGCTCCCCTCGCGTATGAACGAGCTCCCCCCGCCCGGCGATCCGGTACCCCTCGTCCTTTCCCCCGACGAACCCGAACCTGACGATCCCGACCCCGAAACGGATATGCCTCCTACGCCGAGGCCGACGCCGGCCCGGCCCGGTCCGTCCCTGGGGGGCTGGGTGGACTCCGCCACTGCCTTTTCCTACCTCATATCCTCCGGCGTGGGGGAGGGCCAACCGGAGGACCCCGATAGCTTCTCCGCAGTGCTGCGACACCGGAGGGCCGCCCCGCCACTCCACGATCGGCTGCTGCAGTTGCGCCGGCATTCCGCTCCTAGCCTCCGTGCCCCTGCTCCCACCACCAACGGGGAGGGTGTGGTGGTGAGTGAAACCCTCGCCGGGCTGCTTGTCCGCCAGGGCCAGTACCAGAGCGCCATCCGTATGTACCAGCGACTGGGGTTGCTTTATCCGGATAAAAAGCCGATATTTGCCGGCCTCATCCAAGAACTGAAGGAAAAACTATAACTCCATGGTCAATTTACTTACGATTCTGACCGGTGTGGTTTGTCTCCTGCTGATGCTGGTGGTGCTCATCCAAAACCCCAAGGGCGGCGGCATCGACTCTACCTTCGGTGGCGGACAGGCTAATCAGATGCTCGGCGCATCCCGCTCCACCGACGTCATCGAAAAGGTGACCTGGGGCCTGGCCATCGCGCTGTTCACCCTCTGCATCCTCACCGCTCTTGCGGTCGGTTCGGTAGGTGACGGCGCCGACCTGGGCACTGGCCTCTAGGCACTGGCGGATCCTCCCGCAAAGAAAAGCCCCCGTTTCGCAGCGCGAAACGGGGGCTTTTCTTTGCGGGGTGGCCGGCGCTACGCCAACCAGGTGTACATAAAGGCGAGGATCAGGACGATCATGACCGCCGCAATATTGAAGCCCATCCGGGTACGGAAGAGTTCGGGCTCCAGGTCGATGGCCTTATAGTCGTCGGCCGACTTATCGGTGTAGATCAGGGCGATCACGGCCAGCGAGAGCGCGATGAAGAGGTACGCCATCCAGTCGGGCACACCCGGCACCGGCTGGAAGGCCAGTCGGATGCCGGTGACCAGTCCGATGGCAATAATGGCCACGCTGAGTCCGTTGCGCAACTGTATCTCCTTGACCAGCTTACCGGAGAGATCCCGCTTCTCCTGCTCGCCGTAGCCGCCGCGCTGGGCGGTGGCGGCAATGGACTCCTTCTTGCTCTTGCCGGTGAGTTGGCTCACCACGACCATGAGCAGGGCCGAGATCAGGAAAATGAACGCCATGCGGTCCAGGAAGGGCAGGTCGGGCATCATTGTCTGGAAAGCCCACGACAGCGGTACGGAAGAGAGTACCACCACCAGTGCCGCCTGAGCGGTGCCGCGGCGGTAGAAGAATCCGAAGACAAAGACGGTGAGCACGCCCGGGCTGATGAACCCGGTATACTCCTGGATCACTTGGAACACCTGTCCGGCATTGCCCAGGGCGGGAGCCATGGCCGCACCGATGAGCAGCGAAACGGCCGCGGAGATCTGTCCCATACGCACCTGCTGTCCCTCTGTGGCGTCGGGCTTGATGAATTTATTATAGATATCCATCGTGAAGATGGTGGAGGTGGAGTTCACCATCGAACTGACCGACGAGCCGATCGCCGCCACCAGGGCGGCGAAGGTGAGGCCCGTGAAGCCGACGCCTACGTAGTTGGCGAGTACCCAGGGGAAAGCCTGGTCGGCCTTGGTGAACGGCAGGTTGGCCGGATCCTGCTCGCGCAGCAGGTACCAGGCGGCAATGCCGGGCAGGACGGCGAAGAAGGGGATGAAAAGTTTCATAAAGGCCGCCAGGGCTACGCCCCGTTGGGCCTCGGGAAGGTCCTTGGCGGCCAGCGCGCGCTGGATGATGTACTGGTTGTTGCCCCAGTAGTAACCGTTGGTGATCCACATACCGCCGAACAGCAGGGCCAGTCCGGGCAGGAGCTGGAAGCTTGACTTTACCTCGTCACCCGCCGCCAGCTGGGTGGGGGAGCCATCCGGGGTGAGCCCGCTGGAGAGCTCATGGGCGTTGGCGATGTCGAGGTAGGTATCGCCGGGTTCGAACAGCATCTCGAAGTGCTCCGGCAGGGTGTTATAGAGGTTGGCGATACCGGTGAACATGTTGCCGTCGCCGACCACGCTCAGGATACCGTAGGCGGCCAGGGTGCCGCCCACCATGAGTACGATCACCTGCACGACATCCGTCCAGACCACCGCCTTCAGTCCGCCGAAGATGGAGAACGAAGCCGAGTACAGTACCAGGCCGATGATGCCATAGACCAGGTCCACGCCCAGCAGCGTCTCGATGGCCAGGGCGCCCAGGTAGATGACCGTGGCAATATTGACGAAGACGAAGAGGGCGATCCAGAAGACCGACATGATGGTGCGTACCGTACCGTTATACCGCTCTTCCAGGAACTGCGGCATCGTGTAGATCTCCTGCTTCAGAAAGACGGGCAGGAAGAACTTGGCGACCAGGATCAGCGTGATCGCCGCCATCAGCTCGTATGCCGCGATAGCCAGGCCGAGTTCGAAGCCCGACCCGTTCATGCCGATCACCTGCTCGGCGCTGATATTGGAGGCAATGAGGGATCCGCCGACGGCCCACCAGGGGAGGCTCCGGCTGGCCAGGAAGTAGTCGTTTGCGGTGGTGGTTTTCTCCCGGTTCGCGATCCAGATTCCGAAAAGGATTACTCCGACGATGTACACCCCGAAGACGAGCGTATCTATAGTACCTAACTGGCCAAGCTGCATGATGCGAATTTTCGATTGTGTGAGTGGCGGCGCCTGACGCCTAAAGCACAAGGGGTCGCAATATAGTCGATTGCGGCTTGCAGAGTAGCCGCCGTGCATCGAAGTACCGGAATTCGCGGAGGGCGAATACATTTTTGCGCAGGGGGGCCGTGACCACCTCAAACTGCTCCGCTGCCGCAGGGTCGCCGCGCTCCAGCGCCCTCAGGAATTGCAGCACCAGGGTGGGGTAGGGGCTTCGGTAACCGATTCGGCCGAGGTAGCGCGCCAGGTTATTGATGCCGTAGTGTACGAATTCCCGGTGGCCGAGGCGGTGGTGGCAGACCAGCTGGAGCAGCCGCGCGTACACTACTAGGTCGTAGCGAAGGGGCTTGCTCTCATCCAGGATGGGCTGCAGGTGGTCGAGGGCACGCCTGACGTCCCCCTCCAGTACGCACAGCATGGCCAGCTTGTAGTAGAGCACGAGTTGCTTGTGGCGATCCACCCCGCTGATGGCCGCGATCCGGTGGGTGAAGGCCTCGCGGGCGGCGGGGGCGCAGGTGCCGGGGTCTTCCAGGAGGCACTGGTTCAGCTTCGCCCGCAGCAGCACCACGTCGGCCATCAACTGGCTGTTGCGTTGCTGGCGGGTAGTGCCCGAGCGGTCGATCAGCCCGGCCAGTTCCGCGTGGAGCCGGCGGTGTTCCTCCGGCTCCGAACGAAAGAAGGCCATCAGCAGGCTGCGATCCATTCCCTTTATATAACTGGTGACGTCCCGTTCCCGCAACTCCGTCCGTAGCTCAAACTGCCGGGTCCAGGCGTAGGCATGATCCCGCGCCGCAGTCAGCTGTAGTTGGTTGTAGTGATACCAGAAGCGGCACTGATGCCCCAGGATGCGCTCCTGGAAGGTGGCGCGGGGAGACACCGGATCGCTGAAGTGGTGGTGGAAGAGCTGGTAGAACTGCCGCGCCTCGGCGTGATTGGCCACGTGACCGTGCTGAATAAAGTGCCGCTGCAGCACCAGCTGTAGGTTGGACTGTCGCACGGTACTGCCCATGATCTCCTGTCGTCTCCGGCTCTCCGAGGTGAGGGAAGCCATGCGGCCGGTGGAGGCCCGGGTGATGTGCCGGCTCTCGATCGTCTTTTCGAAGTCGATGATCAGCAGGTGGTGCAGGTCGAGGTGGAAGGCGATCGCCTGGGCCTTGGCGCGCGCGAGCACCTTCAGGGCGTGGAGGTACAGGCCGCGGTCGTACAGGAGGTTGGCAAAGTCGATCGGCTCGCGTACCTGGATGCCGGGGTGGCGCCGGCGGTGCTGCAGGCGGAGGGGATCCAGCATTCGGGAGTAGAGGTGGCGCTGC
>JBGTHX010000554.1:0-15584 GCA_041746055.1 Lewinella sp.
TGCTGGCCGGGGTGGGGGTACTGATGCTCAGTCCGCTGCTGGTCCTGGCGGTGCAATTGTCGCGGCTGCGTGACGACCTCCACTTTCTTATTCGCTACATTCCCGTGAAAGCGGTCATGGGGGGTGCTGCCCTGTCCTTCGCGCTCCTCCCCGCCGCCGTGACCCGGGAATACATTCAGGATCGACTCTCCCTGCAGCGGGCGCTCGAGTACGTTTACACCCCGGCGCAGGTGGACGGCCCGGTGGATCCCGCAGCCACCCAGCGGGTCATCGCGCATGTGCGCTCGCACCGGGATTCCGGCGGCTGGTCTCTCTCGGGCAACGGGCAACCTTACCTTTCGCGCTACTACGCCTGGATCGTGCTCGATAATCTCACCCTGTCGGAAGAGAAGCTCAACCTGCTGGAGCGGGTGTTCCTGGGGGCAGAAGGCCCTGAGGAGGATGTGGCCCCTGCTACATCTTCCGGACCGGCGGTAGAGCTGTTCTCGGCGCGGGCGGTATCGAACTGGGACGAACCTACCCGCGCCTGGCAAACCTGGGTGTACCTCGACCTGGCGGCGGATTCTGCCGGATGGGGTAGCGGTGAGTACTCCACCACCTTCGCCTTGCCGCCGGGAGCCTACATCGATGACTATTACCTCTACGTCGGCGAGCGGCGGGAGCATGGCCTCCTGGCCGAGCGGCGGTCGGCCACCTGGGTGTACCGGCAGGTCACGGCGGCCGGCCGGGATCCCGGCTTGCTGCGCTACGTGGCGGCCGACCGATTGCAACTGGATATCTTTCCCTTCGCCGCCGGGGAGGTCCGGCGCTCGGGATTCCGGGTGATCCACCGGGAGCCGTTCCGGCTCGATATCGACGACCGCAGCCTGCCGCTGGGCCGGCCGGGTAAGCACCTTCCCACCGCGCCGATTTTGGACGGCGGCGTAACCTATGTACCCCGATCGCTTAAGTCCTCCTTGCCGGTAGTGAGCCGGCAACCGAGAATCTATTACGTCATCGATGCCTCCCGCCGTGACCCGTTTGTGGAGGAGCAATGGATCGACCGGGTCCGCACCTCAGCTTCCGCACTTCCCGCGGGCTATCTCGAGCCTCGCATCGTCCTTGCCGGGACACTATCCGCCCGGTTGGATGCTACCGAGGACTGGGCCGACAGTCTCCGGCACTCCGCCCCGGGTGGTTTTTTCGCGCAACGCGCGGTGGAGGAGATCCTCGGTTCCAGCCTCCGAGATACCTCGAGGGAGTATCCGGTAATCGTCGTGGCCGGTGCCAATCCCGTCTTTACCGACGAGCTGTCCGCCTTCACGCTCTCCACCCCCGAGGGGCGTCAACTCTACTCGCTGAATCCCGATCTCGCCTGGACGCATCTGTTCCCCGACGGAAAGCAGACCGGGCCCGACTCCGTTCCCTTGCCCGGCCCCTCCAGCGTGTACGCCTATCCCGATACACTAAATACTCTGGCCTACCTGGCTAGGGATGATCGTCCGGGCCTGCTGCTGGACGTATCCACGCGCCTGCCGTGGTCCGACCCCACCGCCTTCACCCCCTGGCGGTCTGCACTCGGATTACAGGCACAGTATCTGTCCCACCGCCGGGCGGGAGATACCGGTTCCGCTACCTGGCTTAAAGAAGTCAGGGGCAGTTTCCGAACCGGTGTATTGATGCCGTCCACCGCCCTGATCGTGCTGGAAAATGAGGCCCAGAAGACCGCCCTGCTGCGCCGGCAGGAGGAGGTACTCTCGGCCGATCCCCACTTCGACCTGGAGGAAACGCGGCAGATGAGCGAGCCTCCGATCTGGGTGCTCTTGCTCCTGTTGCTGCCGCTCGGGATTCTCCTGCCCCGCTTAGATCGTCTTAGGGGCCACCGGCTTTAGAGTTCCTCCGCATGTTGTTTTACCCAGGCGGCTCGCTCTAGTATGGCAGACTGCTTCTCCGAGCCTTTCCGTTCCCAGGTCTTGTACATGAAAGCCATGCGGAAGTTGCCTACGAATCGTTCGCGGTGGCGATCGAGGAAGTCCCAGTACAGGCTGTTGAAGGGGCAGCTTTTCTGGCCGGTGTGCTGCTTGTGGTCGTAGTGGCAGCCCCGGCAGTAATCACTCATCTTGTTGATATAATTAGCGGAGCTACAGTAGGGTTTGGTGGCGATCAGGCCGCCGTCCGCCCGCTGGCTCATGCCGCGCGTGTTGGTAATCTCTACCCACTGGATGGCATCGATGTAGACCCCGAGGTACCAGGCATCGACCGCGTCCGGGTGAGCGCCCAGGATCAACGCGAAGTTCCCCGTCACCATAAGCCGCTGGATGTGGTGGGCGTAGGCACGGTCAAGACTTTGGTTGATGGCGTGGCTCAGGCAATTCATCTTCGTATCACCGGTCCAGTACCAGCCCGGCAGCGCGCCGTCGTGCTGCAGGCTGTTTACCGTCTCGAATTCGGGCATCTGTGCCCAGTACACGCCACGCATATATTCCCGCCACCCAATGATCTGCCGCACGAAGCCCTCAAGCTGGTTGAAGCTGATCCGCTCCGGATCGTCCTGCCAGGACTTTATCGCCGCGTCGATGACCTCCTTTGGGGAGATCAGCTTAGTGTTCATGGCGAAGCTCAGGTTAGCGTGGTAGAGCAGAGGGTCCTTCTCGGTCATCGCGTCCTGGTAGGTACCGAAGTCGGGCAACCGGTTGCGGCAGAAGTCGTCCAGGGCTTCCAGGCACTCGGCGCGGGTGATGGGGTAGGTGAAGCGGTTGTCCCTCATCCGGCCCATCGTGGGAATCTGGTGGCGTTCAATTAATGCCGCAATTTCCGTGGCGTCCCGCTCGAAGACCGTGGCGGCGGGAATGTCGATGTCCTTAGGCAGGGAGCCCCGGTTGTCGTGGTCGTAGTTCCACTGTCCGGTCACGGGTTCGCCGTTGGCATCCATCAGGACGTCGTGGCGGCGGCGCATTTCCCGGTAGAAGGTTTCCATGAGGTAGGTCTTTTTGCCGGTGAACAATTTCTCTACGTCGTCGCGCTCGGACAGGAAATGCTCCGTATCGCAGCTTACTCCTCCAAAATTTTCTGAAAGTGATTTCAATTCCTGGTCCAACCGCCACTCATCCGGTAGCTGGTATTCGAAACTTTCGCTCTCCTCCTGCGCGGCGAGGTGGCGTACGCAATCGGTGATCGTGGTAAGCTCCAGGTCGCGGGTGTGGTCCAGGTCCAGGTAGGTGACATGGTGGCGCAGCTCCCGCAGGCGGTCAGCAAAGGCGCGCATAGCCAGGAAGAAGCCGGTGATCTTCTGCACGTGGTGTTCACAGTAGGTGGCTTCTGAGTGGGTCTCGAAGAGGCAGTAGAGCGTATCGTCATCCCGCTCGGAGAACCAGGAGTGCTTTTCGTTCAGCTGGTCGCCGAGCAGGAGGCGGAGGCGGGAGTGTGGCAAGGGAGGATCTTTCCGCGTCTAACTGGACTGCGGCGGATCGGGTTCAGGCGGGGGCGCAGGTGCCGGGGTTACGGGATGGGGTAGTCTTCGGTAGAGTCGTTGGGGCTTGTGTTGTTTTGGGTGTCGGGTAGCGGAAATCATCGGGTGCGGTGAGGAGGCACAACATCCCGGCTGGGAACCCGGGCCTCCAGGCGCGACATCCCCCTGCTTTGGCAAGGTCAGGTAAGCCGGTAACAGCGGCAGGCGCCGGCAGGCATGGTGCCGGCGGAGAGCTCACCGTCGCGTAAGGGGAGCAGGTGGTGGTCGGTTTCCGGCCAGGCGAACAGCAGGTCGGCCTGGGTAGCTTGGGTGTTTAAGCGGAAGGGGACCTCAAGGTCTTCGGACCCAAAGTGCACCAGAAAGAGATAGTCCGCGTCGCCGTAGGTGTCCGGTCGCATCCAGTGGACCCGGCCGTCCGGGTGAACTTCCACGGCACCCGCGTACCCGCCCATATGAGACAGGGCACCCGCCGCGAAGCGGTGAACCTGCTGCACGCCCTCCAGCAGCTCCAGGTTGGCCCCCCAGCGCCAGGGACCGGTCACCGCCTTCGGGGTGTTTCGCTCTCGGAAGACGTAAAGCTTGGTGTAGTACTCGTTGGCCGCCGGTCCGTAGTGCCGGTCGCGCTGCTCGAAGCCGAGGGAGTAGTACAGCGGCAGACGGCCCAGAAAAAGCCCGGTGAACAGGCGCGCGACTTCCCCGTGGTGGTGGAAGTGATCGAACCGCGGGTCGTCCTTGTCGCCGGTGATCACCGTGAAAGCCGGTGTTACCGGAGTCACCTCCGCGATCTCGAGATAGGACTCCAGGCTGTCCAGGAATTCTTCACTGCCGGGCACCATACTCTGCAGGTTCCCTAAAGTGACTTCCGCATCGGAGGCCATAAGGTGCTGCACCTCATCGCCGTAGGCCATAGTACCGGGAGGAGCCAAAAAACTCTCCGCGAAGTAGGCGAAGTGCGGCGTTTCCCGGGCCACGCGGTGTTTTACGGCCCGTAGCGGATCGTAGTACTCGTCCGGCTGCTCCGGCACCCCGTCGGGGCGCATCTGCACGTGCGACATATCCCCCCGCATGAAGTCGAAGCCGTAGCGCGCCTGCTGCTCGGCGTATTTGCGGGTGAAGTAGTCCCATACGTCCGTGCGGGGTCGCTGGAAATCGATGGCCCAGTCGCGGTTATCGTCGAGGCGGCCATAGAGTTTGTAGCGGGTGAGCGGACCGAATACGCGGCTCATGCCCTGGGGCCGGGTGATGCGGTACTCCCGCCAGCGGTGGCCGGCCTCGTCGACGTTCAGGGCCTCGGGGGAGGGGTCGACTTCTAGTCCGCGGTAGGGCGGCCCCATGGTGGCGGGTGCCGGTTCCAGCCCTTCGTGGTAGAGGAAATCCACGAGGTCGACCCGGCGTTCCACCCGGCCATCGTAGTTATCCGGGCTTCCGAAGAGCCATTGTAGCCGTTCCTCCTCCGGCATTTCATGGAAGAAGCTCTTGCGGGAAAACTCCCGCGCGGGGTGGTATCCGCTGAGCCAGTCCAGGATAGCGTGCTCGGCATCCTCGTGGAGGTTGGCCCGGTGGCTAACGATGCGGAGATCGTCCCGCCGCAACCACTCGAAGTAGCACGGATTTGCCAGCACCATCTCGCTGTAGCGGTCGGTGTGGGGGATGACGTCCATGCCCACCACCTTGCCCAGGGCGTGGAGGAGATTGACCGTGACCTTAAGCTGGTTCTCCAACGACCGCAGCTGGGGAAACATGCGCAGGGCCTCGTAGTCCAGCAACTCCCAGTTGAGGTTCCAGCTGGCCATGCCGTAGAGACTGCCCACTACGCCGGGCTCCCAGATGGGTAGCAGGTGGATGCCGCGGATGTGGTCGGGAAGCGTCAGGGCGTACTTCAGGACATTCCAGAAGCTGCCGATGGTGCGCACGTTGATCCCTACGGTGTGGCACTGCTTGAGCCATTCGCCATCCGGTCGGTCGGAAAGGTGGGAGGGGACGAGGACGTCTGGATTGAGGGCCGCTTCGAAGGCTTCCGCACCGAGGCGGTCGCGCAGTATACCCGCGAGCTGGACGCCGGAGAACTCCAGCGCGCGTTGCGGCGCCAGGCCGATCACGTAGCTGGTCTTTCCGGCCACGTAATCCTCGAGGGCCACCGTGCCGTGGGCCCGCCACCAGACGCGGTACGCTTCGAAGGGGTCGGTCATGATTATTCGGTTTCCGCGAGCATGCGACGCAGCAGGTTCTGCGTCTCCTTGGGTTCGGCGCTGCCCCGGCTCCTTTTCATCACCTCGCCCATGAAGAAGCCGATGAGACCCTTTTTCCCCTTCCGGTAGGCGATGGCCTTATCCGGATTGGCGGCCACCACCTCCCGGGCGATCGCCTCTAGGAAGCCGGCATCCGAATTTTGCACCATGCCCAGCGCCTGGGCCCTTTTGGCGGGGTCTCCGGGACGGTCGAGCAAATCGGGCAGGAGCCGCGACGCGGCATTGGCGGCACTAACGGTACCGTCGGTCACCAGCGCCTGCAGGGCGGCAAACTGAGTCGGCGAGAGAGAGGGCTCCGCGTCCTGGACCACCGGGAGTACCCGGTTCACCCATAGCTTGGCCAGATCGGCAGGGGCAGGGGAGGCCGCTGCGTAGCGGCGGAAGGTCTCAAAGCGGGCCCGATCCTCACTGATCAGGGCGGCGGATTCCTGGTCTATACCCAGCTCGATAAGCTCATCGTAGGCGTCCCAGGGAAGGATGCCGAGCTGGTCCTTGAGCTCGCAGATATACTCCTCGGACAGCACCACCGGGGGCAGGTCCGGATCGGGGAAATAGCGGTAGTCATGGGCATTCTCCTTATCGCGCAGCGCGGAGGTGGTACCGCTTTCGGGGTCGAACTGCCGCGTCTGCTGCTGCACCGCGCCACCGTTCTCGATCACGCCGATCTGCCGGTCGACCTCGTAGGCGATAGCGCGGCGGGCGAAGCGCATGGAGTTCATATTCTTGATCTCGCAGCGGGTACCGTATTTGGTCTCTCCTTCCGGGCGCACGCTGATATTCACGTCACAGCGCAGGCTGCCCTCCTCCATGTTTCCGTCGCTGATGCCGAGCCAGCGCACGAGTTGGCGCATGCCGCCCATGAAGGCATCGACTTCTTCGGCGGAGCGAAGGTCCGGCTCGGTCACGATCTCCACGAGTGGGGTGCCGGCCCGGTTCAGGTCTACCTGGCTGAAGGGATCGCCCGCGGCGTGAATGGATTTGCCGGCGTCCTCCTCCATGTGAATGTGGTGGAGCTGCACGTGGCGCCCGGTGCTGCCGTCGATACGGATCGGCAGGCGACCGCCGATACAGATCGGGTGCTCGTCCTGGGTGATCTGGTAGCCCTTCGGCAGGTCGGCGTAGAAGTAGTTCTTACGGTCGAAGGTGCTGCGTCGGTTGATGTCGCAGCCGAGGGCCAGGCCGAGTTTCACGGCGAACTCCACCTGCCGCTCGTTGAGGAAGGGGAGGGTACCCGGGTAGCCGAGGCTCACTACGCTGATGTGTCGGTTGGGCCCGGCCCCAAACTGGTTGCGGTCGGCACAGAAGGCCTTGCTTGCGGTGGCTAGCTGGACGTGGGTCTCCAGCCCGATGACGGTTTCGTAATTGGCCATGGGGCGAAGATAGCGCAGGGACGGGGCTCTTTTGGCCGTTGGCCGTCGGACGGCCCAGCCGTCGGACGGCGGGGGGCCGTCCGACCGATTTTTGACGGACGGGCCCCCGAGAGAGGCGATCGCTAGAGCATCGCCCCCAGCTTGCTCACCACGTAATCCACCTGCTCCTGAGAGGTGTGGTGGCTGAAGCTGAAGCGGATGGTGTGCCGCGGCGAATCCGGGTGCAGATGGCCCACTACGTGGCTGCCTACGTCGATGCCGCTCGAACAGGCCGAGCCGCCGCTGGCGGAAATGCCGGCCATGTCGAGGTTCATGAGCAAGAGGTCACCCTTCGGCGACTGGGGAAAGCTGACAGACAGCACCTTGGGGTGGCCCCTCTCCGGATCGCCGTTGAAGGTGACGCTGGGCACCCGGGCCTCCAGTTGTTCGCGGAAGTAACGCTTGATAGTGTTCATGTGCGCCATCCGCTCCTCGCGCCGGTCCACGGCCAGTTGCAGTGCCCGCGCAAGGCCTACGATGCCGTAAATATTTTCGGTGCCGCCGCGCATGTTCCGCTCCTGCGCCCCGCCGTCCAGGTAGGGCTTGATCTGGTTGTCGTTGCTGATGTAGACGAAGCCTACGCCCTTCGGGCCGTAAAACTTGTGCGCCGAGCCCGACAGAAAACTCACCCGCGTCTTAGTCAGGTCGATGGGGAAGTAGCCCATCGTCTGAACGGTGTCGCAGTGGAAGAGGACGCCGTACTCCGCGCACAGGCCGGCCACTTCTTCAAGCGGCAGCAGGTTGCCGATCTCGTTGTTGGAGTGCATGAGGCTGACGAGCGTCTTTTCTGCGCTTTCGGACAGCAGCCGGCGCAGGTCCGCCAGGTCCACGTGGCCCATATCGTCGATGGAAACCATCTCGATCCGTGCCGCGCCGGTAGCCGCAATGGCATCCAGGCTGTGCAGGACACAGTGGTGCTCCAGGGGGGAGGAGAGGATGCGGGTAACGCCCAGGTCGCGCACGGCATTCTTGAGGGCCATATTGTTGGCCTCGGTGCCTCCGGAGGTGAAGAAGATCTCCCCGATGCTGCAGTTGAGGGCGTTGGCCACCGTCTTGCGGGCGGCCTCGATGAGGCTGCGGGCCTTGCGCCCTTCGGCGTGGATACTGGAGGGATTACCGTAGGTGGAGGCCATCACCTCCGTCATCGCGGCCAGAACGTCGGGGTCGAGAGGAGTGGTGGCGGCGTTGTCGAGGAAGATACGGTCCAAGGGTTCAGTCTTTAAGTTCGAGCAGGATCGGGCAGTGGTCGGAGTGCAGCGCGTCGGGGAGGTGCTCCACGCTTTCGATGCGGCCGGCCAGGTGGCCGGGATAGCTGTGGTAGTCGATGCGCCAGCCCTTGTTGTTGTTGCGGGCATTGGCGCGGTAGCTCCACCAGCTGTAGGCCACGCGTTCCGGATGAAGGTGCCGGAAGGCGTCGACAAAGGAGGTCTCCTCGAACCACTTGGTCATCCAGGCCCGTTCGGCGGGCAGGAAGCCGGTATTCTTTTCGTTCCGCTTCGGGTCATGGAGGTCGATCTCGTGGTGGGCAATGTTATAGTCCCCTACGACCAGCAGATTGGGGCGCGTCAGCTGCAACTCCTTCACGAAGTCCAGAAAATCATCGAGAAAACGGTACTTATATTCCTGACGGTGATCGCCTTGTCCGCCGTTGGGAAAGTAACAGTTGAGGATAGTAAGATCCCCGAAGTCGGTGCGGATGATGCGACCCTCACAGTCGTACACGTCCAGCTGGCAGCCTTCCGCCACCAGGTCCGGAGCAACCTTGCTCAGCGTCAGGACGCCGGAATAGCCTTTCTTGCTGGTAGCGCTATGCCAGGCGGCGTGGGGGTAGCCCGCCGCGGCCAGCTCCTCCAGTTCCACCTGTTCGGGGTGGGCCTTCGTTTCCTGCAGGCACAGCACGTCGGCACCCACGCCCGCCGCCCATTCGGCCAGACCCTTGCGCAGGGCGGCACGGATTCCATTGACGTTGTAGGTGGCGATAGTCATCGGTGAAGGGGCTAGGGGTGAGGGGTTACTTCCTGAAGAGCTCCTGCAGGTGCGGGGCATCCTCGGGCTTCATTCTTCCCGCTAGTACAAGCCGCAGCTCCCGGCGGTTGAGGGCGGCCTCGTAGCGTTGCTGCTCGATCTCCGTGAGGGGCAGCAGTTGGGGTACCTGCACCGGTGAGCCGTGGTCCTTGTCCAGGGCCACGAAGGTAAAGTAGGCGTGGTGGGTGCGGCGCGGATCCGTACCCTGCATGGTAGCCGCGAATACTTCCACATACACCTCGATGCTGGTATTGAAGGCGCGGGTGACACTGGCCTCCAGCGTGATGACCTCCCCGTTGCGGATGGCGCTTTTGAAGGCTACATTGTCCACGCTGGCCGTGACCACGGGGCGGGCGCAGTGCTTGCCGGCGCAGATGGCGCAGCAGATGTCCATCCAGCGCAGCATGTTGCCGCCCATGAGGTTATCCTGGGGATTGGTATCGTTGGGCATGACGAGCTCCGACATGGTCGTAAAGCTCTCCGCCACCCGTTTTGCGGGCGGGCGGCTCATTGCCTCATCACTGCGGGGCGACCGAGCACCGCTACATCCTCCAGCGCTTCGCGGCTGATGGTGCCGGCGGGGAAGCGATAGCGCTTGTCGAGCATATGGTCGCCGCTGTTGAAGCTGACCCAGTATTCATTGGTGATGCCGAAGAGGGCCGGCTGGATGGGCTCGACCTTCAGGGCGGCGCGGCCGTTCACGCTCTGGTGGAAGTAGCGCAGCACGGTGGTGGTCTTGTCCACGCCGTCGATGTTGCCGTAGCCCTGGCTGGTGATGAGCACGTTCTCGAGGGGCTCGTCGCCGAGGTTGATCAGGTAGATGTCCCAGAGTTCCTCCCCGTTCTCCTGTCGGGGAGCGGCCGCCACGGCCACGTCGGTCACTTCGGGCGTCGCAATGTCTTTTTTCATAGGGTGGTCGAAATTGGGCCGCAAAGGTACGAAGCACCTCCGAACGGCTAAAGCCGTTGCCCGACTTAACTCCATCCCCCTACCGAATAGTGTACACCGCCCCCAGCTCCAGGCGGGTTGCCTCTACCCGCAGGGCTTCCTCCCGGTACAGGGGAGTGAGCCCGCGGGTGAGACCCAGGGTGAGGTGAAAATTTCCGGACAGGCGGACATCCGTCCGCATCCAGAGGGAAAACAGATAGCGATTCAGGGCCGATGTCGGCACCAGCAGGGGGGCCGAGCCGGTGACCCCGTTGGTGGCGGAGCCCAGCCTGTTGCTGTAGTTGGCCGCGGTAAAACGCTCCTCCTGCAGGTTCACGAGTGTCCGGCCGCCGGTGGTGACCACGGAGTAGGTGGGGCCGCGGCCGCCTAGCAGGTAGGCCGCTTCGCCCCCCGCACTCAGGTTCACGCGACCCAGTCTCCGGCCCAAACCGGCGCGCAGGGCCAGCGTCTGGGTGGTAAGCTGGAAGTCCTCGAAACCGGGCTGATCCTGCATGCCGGTGACGTTCGGCGTCCCGGTAATGGGGGAGAAACCGTAGTCCGGAGCACCGGAGGCAGACTGAAACTGTCGCCTGGAATAGTCGTACCGCAGGGTCACCGGCACGAACCAGCGGCCCAGGGCGAACTGCCGCCCGCCAAACGCAAAGGCACCGGGTAAGTAACTGGAAGGGTAGCTGGAGCCGCCCGCTCCGAGGATGTAGCGGGGAAAAGATTGAACGGGGAGAAGGGGTTGTTTCTCAGTATGTATCGCAAGCTCGGGTAGCGCCATGCGGGAAGGCAAAAGATCAAGGGGTAGAACGGGGATCCCGGTGGTCAGATGGGGAATTGGAAGGGTCGGGGTTGTCGGGGTTGTCGGGGGCGCGGGTGCCGGGGAAGCTTGCAACGGGGCGAGGGGGGCATCAAACTGAGCCTCCACCTCCACGACATTGTCTCTGGCAGGACCGGGCTGCGATCGGGAACCAGCGGAAGGCCCAGGCTCCGGGGTAGCCGGTCGGAAGCTTATTGGAGTGGGCTCCTGGTCGGCGGACCCCAGCACCAGCGCGCCCGCCCCTATAGCTCCGCACAGGAGAAATATGCCGAACAGCAGCGGCAGCAGGAGTCCACGCCGTTTCTTGCGGTCCAGCCGGTGTTCCATATCGGCCCAGCCTTCGTTCCAGAAGGTCTCGTCCGGCGTCCAGGGGGTATTCTTATCCGGCATAGCGATTGTGTTGGTGGGTTTCCTGGTTCAGGCGGTCGCGCAGCAGCTGTCTTGCCTTATTGAGGTGCCAGCGGCTGTTACCCTCGCTGAAGTTGAGTTTGTTGGCGATCTCGGCGTGGCTGTAGCCCTCCACCGCGAAGAGCCAGAACACCTCCTTGCTGTTTTCGGGTAGCAGTTCGATCATGCGGCAGAGGTCCTCGGCGTAGAGTTGGTGGGTGGCGGCGTCTTCCGTCGGCTGGTCCCAGTTGGCGATTTCGAGGGTGGGATGCTGTCGCTGACTGCGGAACTGGTCCACCGCGCTGTGGAAAACCACCCGTTTTACCCAACCCTCCAGGCTGCCCTCCCACCGAAACTGGTCGAGCTTTTCGAAGACCTTCAACATTCCACCGTTCAGCAGGGCCATCGCTTCCTCCCGGCCGGGCGCGTAGCGGCGGCAGGCCTGCAGCGCGGCCGGACCGTAGCGGCGGTAGAAGGATTCCTGGGCGCGGCGATCGCCGCGCAGACAGGCCTCCACCAGGCGTCGTTCTTCGGTGCGTTCGTCCAAGTCAGAATTGGGTCGAGAGGGTGAGGGTCAGGCGCCGGTAGGTCATCTCCCGGTGCCTGGGTCCGGTCCACGCCTGGGGAACATCGTAAGCGGTATGGACGAAGCGGTATCCCAGGCCGGCCGACAGGGCTCCCCAGCTTCCCTGGGGCGGGTGCAGCCGCAGGCCGACCGAAGGGTGCACGATGGGGGCCAACTTCCGCGCTTCCAGCGACCGGTTTCGGCTTCCTACGGGCAGGCCAAGTCCGCTTTCCACCCGAAGATAGGGTCGCAGGCGCCGCCGGCCCGGGGCGTACTCCATCAGTCCCGTGAAGGACACCAACCGTTCACCGGCATGTATGCTGAGTACTTCAGCGGTGGGCCCAGCTCCCACGCTAAGTCGCTGCCACTGACGGATCAGGCGAAAACCGGCCGCAAGGCCCAGATCCGTGTCGCTTTCGCCGAATCCCTGTCCCGTACGGGAGAATCCGAATCCGAGCATGATCTCCCGACGCCAATCCGGACCGGTTGGCACCGTGTCGGAGAGCGGGGACTGGGCGGAGAGTCCGCCGAGGCCAAGGAAGGTCAGGAGTAGGATGCCGGGGAGTCGCATGCGGTAGTGTGAAATTACTGGCAAATCTGGAGCTCGCCGGCCAGGGTGGGGGTGCCCGACGCATCGTAGTCGTACTGCCGGATGCCGGCCTGCTCCCAGCCCAGCACGATCAGGCGCTCCTGGTTGGGCAATACGATGACGTCCTTGGCCGGGAAGTCGCGGGTGGCGGATAGTTCCTCCCCCAAAAGGCCGTCGTCCGTCAGGTCGAATACCTTCAGGCCCTCCGGCCCGGAACAGAGAAAGAGCCGGTCACCGGCCACGCCGAGCCCGTGGCTGTTGGTCATGGGGACGGTCTGAATCTCCTTCGGCGCGCGCGGGTTCTTTACGTCGATGACCAGCAGCTGGTCGCCCTGGTTGCCGCAGTCGGAGCCGCCCCACATGGTCACGTAGGCCAGGTCGTTCTGCACCACCACGGGGTCGCAGCTCAGGACGTGCTCCACGGTAGACAGGTGCTCCGGCTGCAGGGGATCCTCCAGGCCGTAGATGTGCATTCCATTGTTGGCGCCGATAAAGAGCTTGTCTTCGTAGGGGAAGATCGTTTCGATGCCCCAGTTCATCTCTACCCGGCTGCGGAATTCCGGTTCGGCCGGCCGGTCAAGCGAAAAAGTGCGCAGTGAATGGTCGTCCACGGCGTAGAGCGTCCCCCGGTTGATGGTGAAGCGGGCCAGACTGCCGCCGGTACCTACTTGCTCAGAGGTGCCGGTAGCCGCGGCGAATCCGGAAGAGGTAGCTCTGAAGTCGCTCGCATTGGATAGAAACACCAGGTCATTGAAAACAATGAACTCCTGCTCAACGCCTCGGGTGTTGCAGTCTACCTCCATCGTCTGGTCCGTCTCGATGTAATCGATGATGACGTCGCCCCGTCCGAAGATGCCGGCCGCGAAGTCGGTATTCAGGTCGAAGACGTTCTCGGTACGGTGCAGGAATTCCGGATTTTCCGGGTCGGAAAGGTCGAAGGTCAGCAGGTCCACGTACTGGTTCACGTAGAGGATGTTGTTGCGTACCGCCATACCCACGCCCCCGGGGATGTCGAGGAACTTCAGGGGGCGGGGAGCGCTGTTGTCGGAGTTGTCGATCACGTGCAAGCCGGCGTTGCGGTCGAGGACGAACAGCAGCTTGCCGTACACGTAGAAGGCCGCCGGATCGCAGAAGGTGGTGCCTTCTGATACGGGGAATGTATCGTTGCGCCAGCTTCCCGCCGAGAGGATGACCGGCTCATAGCCGATGTAGGTGATGGTGTCCGTACAGCGGTCCTCCAGACAGCCGGTCAGGACCGTAGCGCAGAGCAGATAAAGCAGGATTGTTCTCATGGTGTGTGGGTGCTTACCCGGTGAGACGGGAGGGCAGTAAGGAAACGTTGGCGGCCGGTGGAGATAAATCAACCTTTCTCCCGGTGGGTGTATTACTACGCAAAGCCAAATCAGCAAGATGACCACCCTGCGCCGGGTCAGCGACTACCTATCCCTCGTCAAGTTTTCGCATACCGTCTTTGCGTTGCCCTTCGCCCTACTGGGCTTTTTCCTCGCTACCCTGGACCACGGCACGCTGAGCCTGTACAAACTGGCCTTCGTACTGCTCTGCATGATCTTCGCCCGTTCGGCAGCCATGGGTTTTAACCGCTACCTCGACCGCGACATCGACGTCAAGAACGCCCGGACCGCCGTCCGTGAAATCCCCGCCGGGACCATCAGCGCCCGTTCGGCCCTGGTCTTCGTCCTGGTCAACTGCCTGCTGTTCATCTTTTCGGCGGGCTTTCTGAATACCACTTGTCTGCTGCTGTCGCCGGTGGCCCTCCTGGTCATCCTCGGCTACAGCTACACCAAGCGCTTCACCTACCTCTGTCACTTCGTACTCGGGCTCGGACTGGCCCTCGCCCCCATCGGGGCCTACCTGGCCGTGACCGACGAGTGGGCGCTGCTGCCCGTACTATACAGCTTCGTCGTGCTGCTGTGGGTGAGCGGATTCGACATCATCTACGCCCTGCAGGACGAGCATTTCGACCGCAAAGAGCGGCTGTATTCCATCCCGGTCCGGTTGGGTACCCGTAATGCGCTGCGCCTCGGCCGGACGCTGCACTTCATTTGCGCCCTGGTCCTCGTGGCCGCCCTCTTTCTCCAGCATGATTTGTACCCCAACGTAGGTGTACTCACCTGGGTGGCGGGAGTGGTTTTCCTGGCGCTTCTGGCTTATCAGCATTCGATCGTGCGGCCGCATGACCTGTCGCGGATCGGGCTGGCTTTCTTCACTACTAATGGGGTGGCCAGTCTGGTGTTTGGGACGCTGTCTATTCTGGATATGTACCTGTAGCGCCGACTAAAGTCGGCGCTACAGGACACTCGCGAATTGCCGCAGAAACCGTACATCGTTCTCAAACATCAGCCGGATGTCGGTGATGTGGTAGAGCAGCATGGCCTGCCGCTCGATGCCCATACCGAAGGCGTAGCCGGTATACTTTTCCGGATCGATGCCGCAGTTTTCGAGTACGGCGGGGTCCACCATGCCGCAGCCGAGGATCTCGAGCCAGCCGGTGCCCTTGGTGATGCGGTGGTCGTGCTCGGTCTCGAGGCCCCACCAGATGTCCATTTCGGCACTGGGCTCGGTGAAGGGGAAGTAGCTGGGGCGCAGGCGGATCTTCGTATCGCTGCCGTACATCTCCCGGGCGAAGTGCAGCAGGGTGGCCTTCATATCGGCGAAGCTCACCTTCTCGGCGATGTATAGTCCCTCCACCTGGTGGAACTGGGCGTGGCTGCGGGCGCTGATCGTCTCGTTGCGGTACACGCGACCGGGGGCGATGATGCGGATCGGCGGCTGCTGGGTCTCCATAGTGCGCGCCTGCACCGAGCTGGTGTGGGTGCGCAGCAGCATCGCGGAGTGATTGGGGCCGGCGGGGAGCCCCTCGGCGACGTAGAAGGTATCCTGCATGTCGCGGGCGGGGTGATCCTCCGGCGTGTTCATGGCGGAGAAGTTGTGCCAGTCGTCTTCCACCTCCGGACCTTCGGCCACCGCGAAGCCTACCCGTTCGAAGATCGAAACGATCCGCCGCATCGTCAGCGCGATGGGGTGGCGGCTGCCGAGGGGCATCGGTTCGGCGGGGGCGGTGAGGTCGAGATCGGCGGCGGCGTCGGGCTTTCCACCCGCCTCGGTGCCCGCCTTGAGGGCGTCGTACTTCCCCTGGGC
>JBGTHX010000555.1:0-2419 GCA_041746055.1 Lewinella sp.
GGCCTGCAGAAGCGACGCCCGGTCGCCCCGGGCCAGCAGGCTATCCACCGGCACCTGGGACCGGAGGAGGCAGGGGGCGAGCAACAGCACAACCGGAAAGATCGCGGAGATGAGGCGGGGGGTGTACATAGTGGAAAGCAAAAAAGTCCACTCCCAATATAGCAAAGCCGCGGGTTTGGTTCCCATCCGCCCTTTTTCCGCATCTTAGCCGCCCATTACCCCGCCCCCAAATATCCACGCTATGCAAGATCTCCGCACCTCCATCGAAGCCGCCTGGGACAACCGTGAATTGCTCCAGGAAACCGCCACCCGGGAAGCAATCAATGCCGTCATTGAAGAATTGGACAAGGGCCGCCTGCGCGTGGCTGAGCCCGGCGCCGACGGCGCGTGGCAGGTCAACGACTGGGTAAAGAAGGCGGTGGTGCTTTACTTCCCGATCCGGCAGATGGAGACCATCGAGGTCGGCCCCTTCGAGTTCCACGACAAGATGGAGCTGAAACGCGACTACGCCGGGCAGGGCGTGCGCGTGGTGCCCCACGCCGTGGCCCGCTACGGCGCCTACCTGGAAAGTGGCGTGATCCTCATGCCCAGCTACGTCAACCTCGGCGCCTGGGTAGGCAGCGGCACCATGGTCGACACCTGGGCCACGGTAGGGAGCTGCGGACAGATCGGACGCAACGTCCACCTCAGCGGCGGCGTCGGCATCGGCGGCGTGCTCGAGCCCCTACAGGCTACGCCCACCATCATTGAGGATGACTGCTTCATCGGTTCCCGCTCTATCGTAGTGGAGGGCGTTCGGGTGTGCAAAGAGGCCGTGCTGGGGGCGAACGTCGTCCTTACGCAAAGTACCCGCATCATCGACGTCACCGGCCCGGAACCCGTCACCCACCGCGGCGTGGTCCCCGAGCGATCGGTAGTGATCCCCGGCAGCTATACCAAGTCCTTCCCGGCGGGCAACTACCAGGTCAGCTGCGCCCTCATCATCGGCCAGCGTAAGGAAAGTACGGATAAGAAGACCAGCCTGAACAGTGCGTTGCGGGAGCATGACGTGGCGGTTTAGGATTTACCATTTACGATGTACCATTTACAATTTACAATTGGCCCGCAGGGCCCCGGCCCGCAGGACAGGAGTGACGCAACCGAACTTCCCCCGGGCATTGAGCGGAACCGGTGCGGACAATGGTAAATGATACAGGGTAATTCGTCCATTGTAAATTGCACCCCCCCGGCACCCGCGCGCCGCCGCCCGCCAAATTTTAAATTTCCAATTTTCAATTTAAAATCTCCTGTACCTCTCCACCCTAAAGCTCACCCAATTCAAGAACTACGAGCGGCAGTCGCTCACGTTCTCGCCGCGGCTGAACTGCTTCGTGGGCTTTAACGGAGCGGGCAAGACGAACCTGCTCGAGGCGATCTACTACCTCTGCATGAGCAAGGGGTACGGGAACCTGGCCGACCAGTACAACATCCGCCACGGGGACTCGGTAGCGCGACTGGAGGGGGTCTTTAACCTGGACGACGACCGCGAAGACAAGATCGTGGTCAAGCTCCGCAAGCGGCAGCGCAAGGTCATCGAACGCAACGGCACTGCCTACGAGCGCATCAGCGACCACGTAGGCCGCTACCCCGTGGTAATCGTGACGCCCGACGACATCAGCCTGGTACTCGAGGGCAGCGCGACCCGCCGCCGGCTGCTCGATAACAGCCTCAGCCAGACGGACCCGCTGTACCTCAACCACCTCATCACCTACAACAAGCTCCTGGAGAACCGCAACGCCCAACTGCGCGAACTCGACGGCCGCGTCGACACCTCCGGGCTGCTGAGCATTTACGACGCCCAGCTGGAGGAGCCGGCCCGGTATATCTACGACCGGCGGAAGGCCTTCGTAGGCCCATTCACCGAGCTACTGCTAGAAGCCTACGCGGCCATCAGCGGCCGTCGGGAAGCCGTGGGACTGGAATACCGATCCCACCTCGACGACCACAACTGGAGCGGGCTGCTGGCCGAACGGAGTGAGAAGGACCGCATCTTGCAGCGTACCACTGGAGGGATACACCGCGATGATCTGATCTTCGTGCAGGACGGCCACCCCCTGAAGCGGGTCGCCAGCCAGGGACAACTGAAGTCTTTCGTGCTCTCCCTCAAACTGGCCCAGTACCGACTGCTGGAGCAGCGTACCAACCGCACCCCCATCCTGCTGCTCGACGATATCTTCGACAAGCTCGACCACGAGCGGGTACGGCAGCTACTCGATCTGGTCATGGGCTCCGCCTTCGGACAGCTCTTCATCACCGACACCGACCCCGAGCGCGTCAGTGCCCTGGTGAGCCGCAACCCCGACGTAGACTGGCAACGATTCCTCGTCGCCGAAGGGGTGGCCCGCAACGAAGCGGAGTGGCAGCGGTTCCTGGAAGAAGA
>JBGTHX010000556.1:0-2887 GCA_041746055.1 Lewinella sp.
AGCTCTACCCCGGGCTGGTACTGCTGCCGATACTGGCAATGGTCTTTTTCGGCAAGCAGTTCACGAGCGAAGAGCCCCTGCCGGACTCGGCCGTGCTCTTCGTGCTATACTTTCTGGCGCTACTGATCATTTCTCCGCTTACCTCGGCGCGCACCAGCGATCACTTCCGGGCCGCCTGGCTGTTCCATACCAATCCGGTGTCGCGGCCCGGGGCACTGGCGTACGGTCAACTCATGGCGGTGGTGGCGCAGTTCTTCCTGCCCCTCGGCCTGCTGGTGTACACCCTGATCCTGTTCGCGGCCGGGTGGAGCGTACTGGACGATATCCTTCTCAGCCTTCCGCTCGTAGGGGTGGTGGCCGCGATCTTCCAGTTCTCCGACCGCAACCTACCCTTCTCCCTGGAGCAGAAGTCGGGTGGCTTCAGCACGTTGGGGTCCATGCTACTGATCGGTCTGGTGGGGTCCGTAGCCGGCTTCGCCCACTACGGGCTCACCTTCATCCCGTACGGAGTGGCGGGAGGTACGGTGCTGGCGTGGATCATTTGTCTGGTCACGCTGCGGGCCCTGCGGTCACGCGTTGCCTAGGGCCTCCAGGATCACCCCGCACGACCACTCGATCTCCTCCGTCGTGATCGTCAGGGGCGGGGCGATGCGCAGGCTCCGCTCGTTGAACAGGAACCAGTCGGTGATCAGCCCCCGCTCCAGGCAGCCGGCGATGGTGCGGCGGATCTCGTCGAAGTCGGCCAGTTCCACGGCCATCCAGAGTCCGGCGGAGCGGACGTCGCGGATGTGCGGGTGGACCAGCAGTTTCCGGAACAGGGCTTCCTTTTCCTTCACACGGCCGATCAACTCGGGCTGGTCGACGAGGGTGCGGAGCGTGGCCAGTCCCGCCGCGCAGCTCACCGGATGGCCACCGAAGGTGGTGATATGGCCCAGCACCGGATTTTCGGTCAGGGTCTGCATGTGTTCCCGGCCGGCTATAAAGGCTCCGAGTGGCATGCCGCCCCCGAACCCCTTGGCGAGCAACAGGATGTCCGGTACGACGCCGTACTGCTCGAAAGCGAACAGCGTCCCGGTGCGGCCCATACCGGCCTGGATCTCGTCGAGGATCAGCAGGGTACCGGTTTCGGTGCAGCGCCGGCGCACGGCCCGGATCCATTCCGGACGCGGGGTGCGGATACCCCACTCCGCCTGTACGGTTTCCAGCACGACGGCGGCGGTCCGTTCGGTGATCCGGTCCAGCCCACCGTCGTCGTTAAATGCGAGGTGGGAAATACCCGGCAGCAACGGGTGAAAGGGGCGGGTGAAATCCTTCGGCCACATGAGGCTCGCGGCCCCCTGGGTACTCCCGTGGTAGGAGTGGGTGGCGGCTACGATATCGGCCCGGCCGGTGACGCGCTTGGCCAGTTTCATGGCCCCCTCCACGGCTTCGGTGCCTGAGTTGGTGAAGTAGACGTTGTCGAGGGCGTCCGGCAGCTGGGCGCAAAGCAGGGTGGCCAGTTCCACCTGCGGGCCGAGCAGGAATTCTCCGTACACCAGGGTATGCATGTAAGTACCCGCCTGCCGCTGTACGGCTCCTACCACGGCCGGGTGATTGTGGCCCAGGGCACTCACGCCGATGCCGGCAATGAGGTCGAGATAGCGTTTGCCCGCGGTATCGATCAGGTATACCCCCTCCCCGCCGGCGATCTCGAGGCCCATGGGCGCGGGGCTGGTCTGGGCGATGTGCTTTAGGAAATTGGCACGCATTCTACAAAGGTAGCAGGACAGGGGGTAGCTTGTAGCGTGTAGGCTACCCGCTACCCGCTACAACCTAACAAGACTCTCTACCAACCTCCCGAACTCCTCCGCCGTCAGGTCGGCGCGGGCCGAGACCAGCGTGGTACGCTCCTCGTCGCGCAGGATCACCACCAGGTCGCGGATCTTCTGTTTTTGGTAGCGCACAGTGAGCGTGATCCGCTCCCCTTCGGCGGACCTGACGTCGGCCCAGCGCTCGAATTTTTTGAAGCGTTCCAGCACGTACAGCAGGTTGACCACGCCATCCTGCGGCTCGCGGAAGTCTTCATTGAGGTAGGTGACCACGCGGGTGGTACCCACTTCGCCGATCAGCTTAAAGGCCACCCGCTCGTGGGGATCGTCGGTGCTGATGGTGGCGATGTCGCTGGCCAGGCTCACCATCCAGCCGGGCACCTTGAGGGCGACGTTCTCCTCCCCCTTTCGGTGGACCTGGATGAAGTCCTTGATGACGGCATCCTGGGCCCCAAGGCCGGTGGATAACAGGAGCGTGCAGATCAATACTCGTAGCATAGTATGTGTCTTTTACGGAGTGAAAGCTTATTCGAGGGCCCGTTGCAGCCGCCCGAGTTTGGTGAGGTCGATGGTGCCCACGAAACTGAGCATGGCGAAGTTGTCGTCGGCCCCCACCAGCAGGAAGAGCTCGTGGACCACGGCGTCTTCGTCCTGAATGAAGGCTTCCACGTTCTGGCCGTCCTTCGTACGCACCTTGAAGAGCAGTTCGTAGGCATCGGTGGAGATGCGGTCCTTGGCCTCGTGGTAGAATTGAAGGGGCGTCTCGTCGGTGTGCAGGACGCGGATGCCCTGAATGTCGCGTACCATGTCGAGGATGGCGGCTACCTCTTCGTCGTCCATCTCCTCGAGATCGAGCTTGGAATCCTTGAAAAGTTCAAACATTTTGCCGCTGACGTAGACGGCCGAGAAGCGCTGGTCGTCCACGTACTCGCTGAAGTAGGTGGAGATGGCGTCCAGGTGCGGGGACGCGGGTGCCTGGGCGGCCACGCGAAGCGGAGCCAGGGCGGTCCCCAGCAGCAGGAGCAGGAAGAATAGATTTTTCATTGGAGTATAACTTGGTCGGCCGCTGGGGCCGGGGT
>JBGTHX010000557.1:0-2516 GCA_041746055.1 Lewinella sp.
TCGGCGTACCGGCCGGCATCTGGATCGCCGCGGAGTACGGCTGGAGCACCCCCTTCCTGGCCACGGCAGGCCTGGCGGCTACCTTCGTCACGGTGGCCTCCTTCTTCGTGCCTTCCATGCGCGGCCATTTGGTGGAGCAGACCATCGTCCCGGAGGGAAACCTGGAAGTGAGCGACGACCCCGAAGCCCAGTTGCTGCAGCCCCAGTCCGCCGCCGGCCGCATTGCCGCCCCCTTTCGTGTCATTTTCACCAATGCCAACCAGCGGGCGGCGCTGCTCTTCACCCTCGCGCTGATGCTGGGCCACTTCACGATTATCCCCTTCATCGCGCCCTACATGCAGATCAACGTGGGCTTTGCCGACAAGCAGGTGAGCCTCATCTACCTCATCGGTGGCCTGCTCACGGTCGTGCTGTTGCCGCTGTTCGGACGGCTGGCAGACCGCTACGGACGGCTGCGGGTGTTCACGATCTCCTCGGGGCTGGCCCTCTTCAGCATTTACGCACTCACCAACCTGGACACCACCTCCATCCCCGTGGCCCTGCTGGTGACCAGCTCCTTCTTCGTGGTAGCCAGCGGCCGCAATGTGCCGGCCACTACCATGATTACCTCCGTAGTGCGCCCCGAAAACCGCGGCGGCTTCATGAGCATCCGGCAGTCGGTGAACGAGATGGCCCTCTTTTTCAGCAGCGCCGTGGCCGGCTTCATCATCACCGAGGGCCCCGACGGCAAGCTGGAAAACTATGAATTGCTGGGCTACTTCACCATCGTGATGAGCATTCTGGCGGTATTCGCGGCGCGGCGGGTGCGGGCGGTAGCGTAAAATCTTAAATTTCAAATCTTACATTTAAAATTTCCATGAGCAAACGCATCGCCATCCTGGTCAGCGGCACGGGCAGCAACGCCCGCGTGATGATCGACCGCTTTCAGGCCCATCCGGAAGACGGGGTAGAGGTAGTGCTGCTCATCAGCAATAAGGCTACCGCCGGCGCACTTTCCATGGCGGCGGAGCGCGGGGTGCCGAGTCTCGTGGTAAATCGGGGCGACTGGAACGCCGGAGCGGAGTGGCTCACCGCTCTCGAAGCTTACGCGGTAGACCTCATCGTCCTGGCCGGCTTCCTCTGGCTCATCCCCCCCTACCTGGTGCACGCTTATCCGGGGAGGATCGTCAACATCCACCCCGCCCTGCTGCCCAAGTACGGGGGCAAGGGGATGTACGGCCACCACGTCCACGAAGCCGTGAAGGCGGCCGGCGATCTGGAGAGCGGCATCACCATCCACTACGTCAACGAAAACTACGACGAAGGCAGCATCATCTACCAGGCCGCCGTGCGCCTCGACCCGGACGACTCCCCCGCGCAGATCGCGGAACGGGTGCTGCGGCTGGAGCACGGGAATTACTGGCGCATCGTGCGGGAGCTGTAACCTCCTACCTTTGGCAGCGTAGTGAGACGCGCTCTCCGAGCGCGAATACATCAGGGAATATCGTAGCCGGCGCAGTCGGAGACTGCTTCGCACGGCGCGGCTGGAAGCCGCCTCCCACAGCGCGGTCGGAAACCGCTTTTTACTAGTACACCTCCACCGGCAACCGATACCCCTCTTCCCCCTCCACCAGCTTCAGGTAGGTCAGGTTGAGGTTCTTCAGCGCTGCGTACTCCAGCACCATCATGTGGCCCTTGATCCGGTAGAAGCGATCGGCGTGCGGATCGGAACGGGAGGTCGGACGTCCAACGGGAGCGGGCGCCGGCGGACGGCCTTCAAACTGATCGTCTTCAGCCCACCATCAGCGGCAAGCTCGTAATCGACCAGCAAACCCATGTACAGATACCTGCCGGCCGCCGTATCCTGCACGGCGTTTACGCTGACCAGCTCGATGTCCTCTACTCGGTCGCGTTCCAGATTGTATTCGGCAGCTCCCCGAGCGCGGACAAGCTGGGCGCCACCGCAAACGCCGGACCGACCCGGTACCAAAGCAGCTGAAGGATCAGGCTGGGCACGATGGTGGCCGTGAACACCAGAATTTACTGCGCCTCCTCAAGTCCGTTTTCCCGTTCGTACTGGACGGTACGGAAACGGGCATTTTCCAGGTCGCCCCGCTGCAGGGCGAGTACCGCATCCATCAGGCGCTCGGCATTGACCGGGTGGCTCACGATCTCGCGCACCCGCTCGCTCATGAGGGGGGATCGGAATGCCAAAAGGTAGTTTGGCGCTTGGTCTTGTCGGCGTGGTCGGCCATGATTGTAAAAATCACGCTTTTCTGGGTGGGGGGTTGTTTTGGGTGTTGTCGCGGCCGGGAGGCAGCATCGTACTATACCTCATACTGCTCGGCCACCTTGCGGTCCTTGCGGCCCACGCTCAGGTCGACGAGCAGGAGCAGTACCGCCGGGGCCAGAAACCAATAGAAGTAGCTGTCGTAGCTGCTGAATTCCTGGGTTTCGAACTCCTGCTTCTCGATGCGGTCCACCTGGGCGCGGAGGGCCTGGGCGAGGTTTTCGGCGTCGCCGCCGAGGGCGAAGTA
>JBGTHX010000558.1:0-2177 GCA_041746055.1 Lewinella sp.
TTGTCGAGCTCCTCGGTATCGTCGCTGGTGCAGGAGCAGTAGTCGGTACCGTCGTCGACCGGCTTGTAGTACAGCGTGGAGTAATTCGATTCGTAGTCTGAGTTCTTCTCGATCTTGTCGAGGTGGTTCTCCCAGTGGAGGCGCACCGTGCCGTTGGTGTTGGCCAGTACGGAATTCATTCCTTCGAAACGGACGTCGTAGTCGATCAGGTAGGTGTCTTCGGGCAGGGTGTACTTCTGCTCGAAGTAGCCGCCGTCGGAGGTGGCCGCCCGCAGGATCACGGTATTGCCCTCCACGGTGGGTTCGTAATAGAGATCGCTGCTGCGGATCCCCGCGCCGGCGACGCCGCTGACGGGGATGGTGTACTCGAACTTGTTCTTCTCGTCCTCCAGCAACAGCAGCGGGAGGTGGACCTCCTCGTTGCCATCCTGCTCTACGACCTTGTCGTACTGCTTCAGCTGTGCCTGGCGGATGGTACCGCCCTTCGTACTGAGGGTGAGGCGGATAAGGTTGTTCTCCAGCACCACGTCCCTGGCCTCGCCCGTGGCGGAGGCGGCAAAGGTGCCGAAGCGACCGCTGTACTGCGCGATGCTGGCGGAGTCGGAAAGGGTGGCGGAATCCGGCGTGGCGGGGAGCACCTCGTCGGACTCACGCAGCTCGGTCTCACTCAGGGCGGCGAGCGAATCCTGGTAGCGCTGTTCCATCTCGATCTCCTCGGCACTGGGCGCGGCCACGTACTGCCATCCGACGAAGAGCAGCATGATGAGCACGATACCGATGATCGAAGTTCTGTCCATCTCCATAGCAGACTGTTTATTTTGCTTGCGGGCCACCCGCCACGTAGCGGCCGGCTCCCTTTGAGGCCGCAAAGGTACGCAGCAATCCGTTATGCCCGATCCCTCCCCGGACCAGTCCGCCCATTCTCCCGACGAAAGTCTCCGTGCCACCTGCCACCAGGCATACAACCCGCGTTCCGTTCTAGAGCGGTTGTGAAGCTGCGTAGATCGCCTCGATGACGGCCACGACCCGGCGGCCTTCCTCGCCGGTGGTCGCCACCGATCCCCTGCCGTTGAGTACTTCCACGACATTGTCGATCACGAAGTGGTGGTTGGCGGCCGAGCCCTGGTAGGGGCCGTAATTATTGGAGGCGGGACCGGGCGGGAGCGCGGGTGCCGGGGCGGATTCCGCGTGGCAGTACCGCACTTCGTTCATGTACTGGCCGCCCAGTTTCACCGTCCCCCGGCTCCCGATCACGGTAAGGGTGGACTCAAAGTTCCGGTCCCAGATCACCGTGCTGAAGTTGAGGCTCCCCAATCCACCCCCGGGCAGGGTGAAGTGGACCATTCCGGTGTCGGCAAAGGAATGGATGGCTTCGTGGGTCTGGTTCGCGAAGCGGGCACCGTCGACCCGGATCTGTCCGAAGAGCCAGCACAGCAGGTCGATGAAGTGGGCGAACTGGGTGAAGAGAACGCCGCCGTCGAGCGCCGCCACCCCGTGCCACGGATGGGGAGTGCCGTCCGCTTCGAAGTAGTACCGCTCGTCGCGGTTCCAGAAGCAGTGCAGGTGCACCTGCAGCACTTCCCCCAGCTGCCGCCCTTCGACAACCTCCTTCAGCCAGGCCGAGGCGGGGCTGTATCGGTTCTGCATGACCCCGAACACCTTCCGCCCGTACCGCCGGGCCGCGGCGAGAATGGCGTCGCAGCCGGCCACGGAGAGCGCCAGCGGCTTTTCGACTACCACGTGGCGGCCCGCCTCGAGACAGGCAACCGCGTGCGCGGCGTGCAGTCCGTTCGGAGTACAGATACACACCACGTCACAGGGCACGGCGGCTAGCAGTTCCGGCAGTTCGTGGTACAGCGGGGTATCGGGGTCAAGTCCGTCCGGCCAGGAGAGCGTCTGCCGTGGCGCGATATCACATACCGCCGCTACCTCCGCCCCCGGGTGGGCGGCAACCAGGGCGGCGTGCCGGCGGCCGATGTGGCCCAGTCCTGCGATGGCGAAGCGAATACTCATACGGGGCCGCGAAGGTATGTCCTCAGACGGAAAGCGGCCGGTCCGGCAGCCTGGTCACTTCCTCCCCGTCCAGCCGGTAGCCGGCTCCGGTCGGACACCCGGCGGCTCCGCCGCCGTCAAAGTGCAGGGGGTGGCCCGCCTCACTCATCCATCCGGTACGCCGC
>JBGTHX010000559.1:0-8287 GCA_041746055.1 Lewinella sp.
ATCCAGGGTGAGTTCCGACCAATACTGCTGGTACCCTTTTTTGCCCATTCCACGAAGCTACTCCCGGCGGGGTGGGCAGCTCAGGTTACGGAGTGGATTTTTGGGCTACAGGACGTGCACAGCTTACCCGGGGAACTGCTGAAAAAAATCGGTCCCGATAGCTAAAACACCTCTATTCTTACCGGGCGTAAATTTTCGGTACGGTCATCTGAGAAAATCAGTTGGGGTTTGCTTTTGCCTCGTAATCAATCGGGGCCGCTGAGTAGGAGATACAAGACACTACGAGGAGCAAAGATCTGTAGGATCCTCGTCTGCCGTTCCCGTACGGCGACTCAAAGTCCCCCTTGAACCTGCGCCCCGCCGCCCTGTACCTTTCCCAAAATTACCCACGCCATGGACCCGCAACGACTAGCCGACAAGGAAAAATCCCAGGAACTGCTCTACGACGCCTACGAGGCGAAGCCCACGCAAGCAAAGCGGCTCATCGCACGGGCCCTGAAGCTCGATCCGGAGAATGCCGACGCTCACAATTTCCTCGCCAGTCTGACCTCCGACCCGGCGAAGGCCCTGGCCTGCTACGAAAAAGCAATGGTAGCCGGGCGGGCGGCGATCGGCGAGAAGGAATTCAAAAAGCTGAAGGGCCACTTTTGGGGCTTTTTCGAGACCCGGCCGTACATGCGTGCCAAAGCGGGGTATGCCGATACCCTGTACACCCTGGGCCGCGTGGAGGAAAGCCTGCAGCAGTACGGGGAAGCGATCGAGCTGAACCCCTCCGACAATCAGGGACTGCGATTCCGCTATGCCGCGCTACTGGTACAACACGACTGGTCCGTCGCCTACGAAAAGCTGCACCGGCGCTACGGCGATGAGGGTTCCGCCCTCTGGTTATTCACCTACGCGCTGTACCGCTTCAAGAAGGAAGGGGCTTCCAGGGCCGCCCGCACTGCCTTGCAGCAAGCTCACGGACAAAATCCCCACGTGCTGCCCTACCTGACAGGAGAAGTCCCCTTGCCAAATGAGCTGCCGGAGTACTACTCCCCGGGTCAGGAGAGCGAAGCGGCGATCTACCTCCACGAAGCCGCGACGGCCTGGGCGGAGTGCTCGGATGCCGTGGAGTGGGCCGGGAAGTTCGCCGAAGGATAATCCCCCCGCTAAGGCAGCGCCAACGGAGGCCCCACCACCCGCATCCCATTAGCCGCGAAGATGCCGGCAACCTCCCGGGCGTCCGGCGCGTGGTCGAGCGCGGCCAGGGTGACGAAGAAGCGCTCGAGGTGGCCGGCCGGCTGTACCGTCACTTCCATCCGGCCGCGCTCGGAGCGCTGCGTCCAGGCGTGGGGAACCTTGCGGGGCAGGAAGATGACGTCGCCGGCGGTCAGCTCGTGGGTTTCGTCACCGACCCGGAAGTAGTAGGCCCCCTCCAGGACGTGAAACACCTCGTCCTGCGCGTGGTGGACATGCAGGGGCGTTCCCCGACCCGGCGACCGGGAGGTCTGCTCGAAGATCGCCAGGTCGCCGCCCGTATCGCTTCCCGACACCTTCACGTCCAGCACGTTGGCATTTACGCCCTGCAGGGTGAGGTGACCGTGGATGCGGCCCTCGCCGGCCCTGACCCGGAAGCCACGACGCGGCCGCACGGCCGCTCCGCGGAGGGGGGCCACCAGGGCCATGCCAAGGGCCGCGATAAATCCTTTGCGTTTCATACCGCTGTTACGGTGAAGTACACCTTGTAAGAGGCCCCGTGTAGTGGACGTCCACTTCCCCCAGCTCGATGGCCCCCGCATCCGGCCACCAGTAGATGGCGCCGTTGGCGAAGGTGTTGGCGCGGCCGCCCTCGGTGAAGTCCGTTTCGTCGGAGGTCGGCCAGCCGAGCCAGCTTTCCGTTCCGCCGAGCGCCCGGTAGCGGTCGCCGATCGCGCCGTAGACCCAAAAGACGCCCCTGCTCTGGGGATAATAAAGGCTACCGAACTGGTAATCCCGGACGTATCCGGATCCGATTTTCACCAGGTTATCCTGGCCCGCCGGCGTGACGGAAGTGCCGGGCGCCCCGCCGAGTTCGTTCCACTTTCCGAGTATGGCGGCCTCGGCTACGCGGCGGCGGGCACGCTCCAACAGCGCTTCCCCGGCACCGGGAGGCAGTTGCGGGCCATCGGGATGGAAGACGGGATCGCCCTGGGTGATGAGATCGCGGACGACCCTGAGGCGGCCGTTTCGTTGCAGGGGGCGGAGCAGTTCGTTGCCTGGCATGGTAGTCGGTATTGAGGGGATTAATTATCCATCCGTCAAAGGTATCCGCACCCCCCCCGCCGCGCTAGTAAGGACCCGCCAATACCGGCCTACTCCTCCACCCGGCTCAGGAACCGCTCGTCGCTCAGGGGAGTGTCGTGGAGGAAGCCACCGGGGCTACCGCCGGCGAAACGGTGGAAGTCCTTCACCAGGTGCGTCTGGTCGAAGTAGCCGCAGTCGGCAGCGATCCTCGCCCAGTCGCGGTCGGGGAAGTTCAGCCGCATGGTCAGGGCCCGGTTGAAGCGCTCCACGCAGGAATAGAGCTTGGGGGGGATGCCTACCTGCTCGGTAAACTTCCGTTCGAAATTGCGCACGCTCATGCAGGCGGCCCCGGCCATCCCGTACACCGTGATCCCGTCTCCCCGGCGGAGCAGGGCGGAAGGGATCTCACAGATATCGTCGTGGCCGGTGGGCCGCTTGCTGCGGGCGAGGAATCCCAGCAGGAAGTCGTCGGCCAGTGCTCCCCGGGCGGAAAGTCCTACCGCCGTACTCAGTTGCTCGAACAGGCGGTCGACGCAGGTGCCCAGGACGTCCCGCGCGGCGCAGATACGGTTAACCAGGTCTTCCGCGGGAAGGTGGAAGAGGCGGTAGAATCCCCCGGGCCGGAAGGCGATCTCGAAGAAGGCGTAGCGCCCGCGGAACAGCATCGGTCCGTTGTAGCAGGTGCCCGGCCCTACGATGTCGGCGCGCGTCCCGCTGGCGATCACCCCGCGGGTGACCGGATCCAGCAGGTGGACCGGCACGTCGGCAAAGAAAAATATCAGGGACAGCTCGTGGCAGGCGTGCCAGGGGCGGATCAGGTCGCTACCGAGCGTGTCGAATTCCCGCCAGGAGTAACAGCGGACCAGGTGAGCCAGCGCCGGCGACGGCCGGATTTCGGTAGTGGTGATCATGGTTTGTCCCGCTTGCAGCTAAAGGTAGCGCCGGTAGAGAAGTAAAAGCGTATTTTATCTCCCGTACCGCCCGGCACCCGTGTTCCGGGCGGGCTAAATCCAGACCCGCCATGAAGCTCATTGTACCGCCCCTGCTCCTCCTCCTTGCCCTCGCATCCTGCGGCCCCGCCGAAGAATCCACCGAGCAGGCTGCCGCCCCCGTAAGCGAGACCGCCGCCGCCCCGGAATCCACCGCGGAGCTAGCTGACATCAACACCGACGAGGCCCGCATCGCCACCGCCGTACGGGCCGCCCCCGAAGCCAGCCGCGCCGGGGCCCGCGTGATCGGCTACAACTCCGCCGGGGAGTTCGTGACCCTGCGGGAGGGCAGCAACGAATTCGTATGCCTCGCGGACGACCCCACCAAGGAGGGCTTCAGCGCGGCCTGCTACCACCAGAGCCTCGAACCCTTCATGGCCCGCGGCCGCGCGCTGAAGGCCGAGGGCAAGACGCCCCCCGAAGTCGACGCCGCCCGCGAACGGGAAGTGAAAGATGGCAGCCTAAAGATGGGCGATACCGGATCCACGCTCCACGTGCTCTCCGGCAAGGAAGCCCGCTACGACCCCGCCACCGGCGAGGTGCCCGGCGCTACCTACCGTTACGTGGTGTACGTGCCCTTCGCCACCGCCGCTTCGACCGGCCTGCCCGAATCGCCCATGGCCCCCAACCACCCCTGGATCATGGATCCGGGCACCTACCGGGCGCACATCATGATCTCGCCGCTGGCTAGCCCGACACCCGGGTAGCCACAGCGACCGCCCGCCGCACCTCCTCCACGTCGTCGCCTAGGTAAGCGATGTGGTTATCGGGGCGCAGCACCACGAAGAACTCGGTTTCCCCGCCGAAGACCTCCGGCACGCTCTCCACCGGGAACCGGGGCACCGGCAGATCCAGCTCGTACTGCTCCAGGGTGGCTTCGGGACCGAACCACAGCAACTTGTAATCCGGCTGGTGCAGAAAGCGGTAAATGCTGTGCCCGTTCTGGGTGACGAAGTCCGGCATCCGGTCGCCGGCCGACACCGACCCCAGGGTGCCGGGGATCGTGAGCGCGCTGTCGGGATAGGTGATGCTCAGCTGGGCCAGGGCCGCGAAGGCCTCCTTGTTCCCGATGTGGGTGGTTGTGAACACCTTCACCACGAACGGGAAGACGTACATGCGCAGGAAGGCCGTCCACTGGTCGCCGCCCATCATGAAGCGGAATTCCCGGTCGGTGGTGGCCAGCAGGTGGCGGGCGTTGGCCATCCGCTCCTGGTTGTAAGTGTCGAGCAGGGAGGAACGGCTGCGGCCCTGCAGCACGAAGGCGAGCTTCCAGGCGAGGTTGTATGCGTCCTGGATGCCGGTGTTCATACCCTGCCCGCCCGCCGGGGTATGCACGTGGCTCGCGTCGCCGGCCAAAAAGCAGCGCCCCGCGTGGAAGGTCTCGGCCATGCGGCTGTGGACGCGGTAGGTCGAGAACCAGGATTCCTCGAGGAAGGTCAGCGGCGTCCGCACCTGCTCGCGGATGGTGTCGCGCACGTCCGCGAAGGTGACGTCCGACCGCCCCGTCAGGTGTTCCGGCAGCACCCCGATGATGCGGTAGTGGCGGTCGCCCTCCAGGCCGAACAGCAGCACAAGACCGCCCTCCGTCAGGTTCAGGTAGCCCTCCTTCTTGTTGATTACCGCGGAGTCGATGCGCACGTCGGCCACGTAGAAGGTGTGGGCCTCCGTATCGCCGTCGAAGTGGAGGCCCAGCTGGTGGCGCACCGTGCTGCCGGCCCCGTCGCACCCCACCAGGTAACGGGCGACCAAGACCTGCTGCTCCCCGTGGGCGTCGCGGTAGGTGGCCCGCACCTCATCGTCCCCATTCTCCACCGACAGCAGTTCGCACTCCCACCGAATGTATACCCCCTCGCGGTCCATGAGGTGGTCGGCCAGGATGGCCTCCGTTCGCGACTGCTCGATGGTGAGTACGTAGGGAAATTGCGTCTGCCCCTGCCCGAATTCCTTCAGCTCCACCACCTCCTTAATGCGGCCCTGGGTGATGATATTGATGCGCTCGGTCACCTGCCCAGCATCCAGAAAATTTTGGGTAAGGCCCAACTCCTGGAAGATCTCCATCGAGCGGGCGTGCACGACCATGGCCTTGGAGAGCCGGGTGATGCCCTCGTGCTGGTCGAGCAGCACAAAATCCACGCCGTAGCGCCGCAACATCGCGGCCAGCGTCAGCCCCGTGGGTCCCGCTCCTACGATGATTACTTGGGTGGTGTGATTGGGTGGCATCAACGCAGCCAAAGCTAGTCAATTCAGGCAAAAAAAGCGGTAAGTGGGGCGGCGGTGCGCGGGTGCCGGTGATTAGAATTCCCGGTAGTTGCCCGCCAGGTACTGGTTGGCCTCGGCTTCGTCGAAGCGGGCGCTCTTGGCGTTCCAGTGGAGGGTCTGTCCGGGGAAGCGGCCGGCAATGGTACCCAGCAGGATGACCTCGGTGAGGCGTGCGGCGTAGCTGAAGGGGGCGCTGGCGGCAGTCTTACCGAGGCAGGCGTCCACGAATTGGTGGTAGTGCTTAGGTCCTTCGGATTCGTAGTTGCGGATGGGCTCGCCCAGCTTCAGCTTGCCGGCGGCGGCGGCGATCTGCTCGCTGATGTCCTGGTACTGGCCGTCGATGATGAGGCGCGGCTCCTGCATGAAGTGCGGCAGCAGCAGGCGGCCTTTTTCGCCCACGAACACCGCGCCCTGGTCGGGCAGCTCGCCACCATCGGGCAGTTGCAGGTCGGCGTGATCCTTCGGCGCGCCGGGGCCGTCGTACCACACCCACTTCAGGCGGTCGGCGGTGTAGTCGGTGCCGGGGAATTCGTAGGTGACCAGGTTGTTCTCCGGGAAGCCGTAGCCGTTGGGGGGCCGGCACTCGTTCACGATGGTGAGGGGCACGTCGAGCTCCAGGGCGTTGTACGGCGTATCGAAGATGTGGACGCCCATGTCGCCGAGGGTGCCGCAGCCGTAGTCGCAGAACTTGCGCCAGTTGGTGGGGTGGTACCAGTCCTGGACGTAGTCCCGCTGCGGGGCGGTACCGAGCCAGAGTTCCCAGTTGAAGGTCTCGGGTACGGGGTCTTTGCGGGTGGGGGCTTCGCCGTTGTAGCCCCAGTTCTTGGGGGACCAGGCGCGGACGGTGCTCACCTTGCCCACGATGCCGGAGCGGATCAGTTCGGTGGCCACCAGGTAGTCGTAGAAGCTATGGACCTGGATGCCCATCTGGGTCACGAGTTTGCGGTCGCGGGCCACGCGGTCCATTTCGCGGGCTTCGGAGACGTGGTGGGTCAGGGGCTTCTGGCAGTAGACGGGCTTGTCCATGCTCATGGCCAGCAGGGAGGCGGGGGCGTGGGTGTGGTCGGGGGTAGAGACCACGACGGCGTCGATGTCGTCGCCCATCTCCCGCAGCATCGTGCGGTAATCCTCGAAGGTTTTGGCACCGGGGTGCTGTGCGGCCGACTCGGCCAGGAACTTAGCGTCGACGTCGCAGAGGGCGACCACGTCGACCAGGGGGTGGGAGGAGATGTCGGCCAGATCGGAGCGACCCTGGAAGCCGAGTCCGATGTGGGCGGTGCGTAGCCGGCCGTTAGGCATGGCGATACGGCGGGTGGCGCAGCCCGGTAGCAGGGCGGCGGCGGCGAGGGCGGCACTGCCCTGGATAAATTTCCTTCTTTGCATGGATGTGTGATTCTTGGACGGCAACAGTGGAGCCGGAGCGATCAAGATAATAGCTTCTTTGACAATCGGGCGGACCGCCCGCTCAGACCCTGATAAAGGTTCCGTTCCGGTACATATACCAGAGCAGCAGATATAAGAGTCCGAAGCCTCCCAGTACGGTAAGGGCGCCGTAGTAATTCCCGGCGTAGGCTTCGAGTCCGTACAGGATCTGGTCCGCCACCGAGGAAAAATCGATCACGTGGGAAAGCACGTAAGCGGTAATGGCATTGATACCGATCACCCGCAGGGGAAAGGTCCAGCCCCTGCTGCCCCGCACGTCGATCACGTAGTAGAAGCCCGCCAGCAACAGGGCGCAGACGCCGGAGGAAGCGAGTACGAAGGAGCTCGTCCAGAGCTTCTTGACGATCGGGAGCCAGAAGCCCCAACCGATGCCCACGGCCAGGGCGGCTGCGCCACCGAGCAACAGGTAGAGCGCTACCTGCTCCCGCCGCCGCCCGGATTTGATCAGTTCCCCGGCGAAGAGCCCCGAAAGCGTGGTGGCCGTGAAGCCCAGTCCGGTGAGGAACCAGGTGTACTGCAGCCCGTCGTCGAAGCGGCCAAAAACGAGCCGGTCTACGTACAGGACGAAATTGCGGTCGGGAAGCACCTCGCTCGGCCCCACGCCCGGTACGGCCGGTACCGTGAGGAGTATCGCGTACAGGATCAGGCAGCCGGCGAAGAGCGCGTAGCGGCCGCGCCGGCTCAGGTGCAGCCACGCCAGACAGGAAAAGAAGTAGCCCACGGCGATCGCCTGCAGGGTATTGCTGAAGACGTGGAAGCGGCTGCTGTCCCACGCCAGTAAATTCCCCTGCACGATCCACCCCAGCACGAAAAGGATCACGAAGCGGCGGAGGAGCTTGAGGTAGATATCACGCCGGCTCAGCGCAGCCCGTACCCGCTCCGACAGCGAAAAGGGGATCACCGCCCCCACCACGAAGAGGAAGAGCGGCATGATGATGTCGTAAAAGGTCGACCCGAACCACTCCGGATGGTCGAACTGACCGGCCAGGGCGGCCGTAACCGGCGTGCCCGCCCCCTCGTGCAAGTGGTAGAAGAAGCGGTCGGCGAAGATGATGAGCAGCATATCGAAGCCGCGCAGGACATCGATAGACAGAATCCGGTCGGGCGGGAAAGGGGAATTGGGCATGGCAACGGCAACTAAGGTGGCTGAATATCACCATTCCCCGCGCACCGCCGCACGGGAAAGGAATAGTTTCACTTACTTATCCTGCTGCCAGCGCCGGTATCCCCGCCCGCAACTCCCCGATGAGCGCCGACAGGTAGGCGTACTCCCGCACGAACAGCCGCTTCTGCTGCAGCTCCTCCACGGCGGCCTCCACTTCGGGCGCGCC
>JBGTHX010000560.1:0-1698 GCA_041746055.1 Lewinella sp.
GTGTACGTGCGCTTCCTGCGCACTACCCTCTTCCGGCAGCAGACGCGCCTGCTGCAGTTCGGCCGCGCCGCCTGCATCCTGTGTATGCTGCTCACGGCGGCGGTGGTGACCGCCAACCTGCTGGTGGTGAAAAGCTTCTACCCCGCCTGGTCGTCGACCGCGGCCTGGGTGAGCCTGGGGGTCTTTCTTACCGGCCTGCTCACCCTGTTTGCCACGTACGGGTACACGTATTACCTTACCTACCGCCTGGCCACCGATTTTCGCGCTGAGCAGCTAAACAAACGGCTTACGGAGCCGCTCTAACAAAAAAACACATACATGGCAGTTTCCAAACCCACCCTAGTCATTCTGGCCGCCGGAATGGGCAGCCGCTACGGCGGCCTGAAGCAGATCGACGGCGTCGGCCCCAGCGAGGAGGGCATCATCGAGTATTCTATTTATGACGCCATCCGCGCCGGATTCGGCAAGGTGGTCTTCGTGATCCGCAAGGACATCGAGGCGCCCTTCCGCGAGAAATTCGACGGCAAATTCGGCGACCAGATCGAAGTCACCTACGCCTTCCAGGGCATGGACAGCTACGTCCCCGAAGGCATCGACCCCGAAAAGCGCGAGAAGCCCTGGGGCACCTCCCACGCCATGCTGGTCGCCAAGGACGTCACCCACGAGCCCTTCGCCGTCATCAACGCCGATGATTACTACGGCGTGGAAGCCTTCCAGAAGATGGCCTCCTTCCTCGTGGCCGAAGCCGATCCCGAAACCTTCGCCATGGTAGGTTACGTGCTGCACCGCACCCTCTCCGATCACGGCACCGTCAACCGCGGCGTCACCGTCGTGGCCGAGGACTACCTCCTGCGCGACGTCAACGAGCGCCTCAAGATCCAGCGCGGCACCGACAACAACGTTACCTACCTCGGTGAGGACGGCCACCGCTACGAACTGGCCGACGACGCCGTGGTTTCCATGAATTTCTGGGGCTTCCATCCCTCCATCTTCGACCGGCTGGAGAAGGGCTTCCACGAGTTCGCCCAGGACAATAAGGACAACCCCCGCGCCGAATACCTCATCCCCGAGCTCGTGGACGGCATGATCAAGGACGGTACCGCCACCGTGAAGGTGCTCGTCAGCGAAGACAAGTGGTACGGCGTCACCTACCAGGAAGACAAGCCCAAGGTGCAGGAAGCCTTCGCGATGCTGGTGGCCGAGAACACCTACCCCAGCCCGCTATTCTAGCCCGAGCAGGTACTCACTCCAGCTGCCCGGATACAGCGCGGGCATCTCGCCAAAGGCGTAGTAATACGCCAGAATATTGTGACAGGCCGTCACGCCCGAGCCGCAGTAGAATACGTTCTGCTGCGGCTCTTGCTTCAGGGCCGCGAAGCGCTCGCGCAGCTCCTCCTTCGGTTTGAATTTTCCGTCCCGCAGGTTCTCCGGCCACGGCAGGTTCACGGCCCCCTCGATGTGCCCGGCTACGGGGTCGATGGTTTCGTTTTCCCCGCGGTAGCGGTCGCCGGTCCGGGAGTCGATCAGCGTAAAGTCAGCATCCGTACGCAGCGTGTCCACCTGGGCGCGGTCGCAGGTGCGCAGGTCTCCCGTGGGAGCGAGGGGATAAGGCGGCGCCGGGGTAGCGGGTTCGGGTCCCCAGGCCGTCCGCCCGGCGATCGCCTCCCAGGCCGGGTAGCCGCCGTCCAGCACGGCCAC
>JBGTHX010000561.1:0-1988 GCA_041746055.1 Lewinella sp.
CCTCGGCGACGACCAGGTTGCCCTCTTCCTGTACCGCTCCAACATCCTCGGCACCGACCTGCGCATCACCAATTACGGGGGCGGCAACACGAGCTGCAAGACCACCGAGCTCGACCCGCTTACCAATGAGGAAGTAGAGGTGATGTGGATCAAGGGCTCCGGCGGTGACATCGGCACCCTCACGCGCTCGGGCATCGCCGGGCTCTATACCGGCCGGCTCCGCGACCTGAAAAAGGTGTACGGCGGGCTGGCCGACGAAGATCGCATGGTCGGCCTCTTCAATCACACCATCTACGACCTGGACAGCCGCGCGCCGTCGATCGATACGCCGCTGCACGGCCTGCTCCCCTTCAAGCACATCGACCACCTGCACCCGGATGCGCTGATCGCCATCGCCGCCGCCAAGGACAGCGAGGCCGTCACCCGCGAGATCTGGGGCGACACCATGGGATGGGTACCCTGGCAGCGGCCCGGCTTCGACCTGGGCCTCCAGCTCGAGAAAGAACTGGCCGACAAGCCCGGTATCCGGGGTATCGTGCTGGGCAGCCACGGACTCTTCACCTGGGGCGATACCTCCTACGAGTGCTACATGAACAGCCTGGAGGTCATCGAAATGGCCTCGGAGTACATCGAGCGCAAAGTGAAGGAAAAGGGCTCCGTGTTTGGCGGCGAAAAGGTCAAATCCCTAACCGCAGACGGACGCAGGGACAAGGCCGCCAAGCTGATGCCGCTGCTGCGCGGACTGGCTTCCTCGGAGAGCCGGATGATCGGCCACTTCACTGATTCCGAGGCGGTACTGCAATTCATTAACAGCTACGACCTGGAGCGTCTCGCGCCCATGGGTACCAGCTGCCCCGACCACTTCCTCCGGACCAAGATCCAGCCGCTGGTCCTCGACCTGCAACCCCAGCAGGACATGTCCGATCCGGGGGCCGTCCTCGGGACACTGAAGCCGGCCTTCGCCGAGTACCGCGCGGGCTACGGAAAATACTACGATACCCACAAGCGCCCGAACAGCCCGGCCATGCGCGACCCCAACCCGGTCGTCATCATCTACCCCGGCATCGGTATGTTCACCTTCGCCAAGAACAAGCAGACGGCCCGCGTAGCCAGCGAATTCTACGTCAATGCCATCAACGTAATGCGCGGCGCGGAGGCCATCACCTCCTACACCAGCCTGCCGCGGCAGGAGGCCTTCGACATCGAGTACTGGCTGCTCGAGGAGGCCAAGCTGCAGCGTATGCCCAAGGAGAAGCCCCTGAGCCGCAAGGTGGCCCTGGTCACCGGGGCCGGCGGCGGCATTGGTAAGGCAATCGCCGACAAACTCACCGCGGAGGGTGCCGTAGTGGTCCTCACCGACATCGCCGAGGAGCGGCTGCAGGAAGCCAACGACACTTACCCGGCCGACACCTCTACCTACGCCGTCTGTGACGTCACCGACGCGGCATCGATCGCCACCGCCTTCGACAGGGCGTGCCTCGAATTCGGCGGCGTGGACATCGTGGTGCACAGCGCCGGCCTGGCCATCTCCAAGCCCCTCCACGAAACCACCGCCAAGGACTGGGACATCCTCCAGAACGTACTCGTCAAGGGCCAATTCGAACTGGCCAAGTGCGGAGCCGCCATTATGCAGTCGCAGGGACTGGGCGGCGACATTATCCCCATCGCGAGTAAGAACGGACTGGTCTCCGGTCCTAACAACGTAGCCTACGGCACCGCCAAGGCCGCCCAGCAGCACATGGCCCGCCTCCTGGCCGCCGAGCTCGGTGCCGACGACATCCGTGTCAACACCGTCAATCCCGACGGCGTCATCATCGGCTCCAAGATATGGGAGGGTGCCTGGGCCGAAGGCCGCGCCAAGGCCTACGGCATAAGCGTCGAAGAGCTTCCCGCTCACTACGCAAAACGCAATTTGCTCAACAAGATAATCCGGCCCGAAGACATCGCCGACGGGGTGTACGCCCTGGCTGCCGTGCTCACTAAATCTA
>JBGTHX010000562.1:0-6407 GCA_041746055.1 Lewinella sp.
CACGCCCGCGTAGCCCGCGCCGAACAGCTCATCGCCCACTGCCGGGCCACGCTGCGCGGCGCCGAGGAGGGCATCGAAGCCTTGCGCCGAACCACCGAAGGCCAGTAAGATGATGAAGACCGCCCTGGTAACCGGAGCCACCACCGGCATCGGTCTGGAAACCGCCCGCGCCCTCGCCGCCGCCGGCTTCCACGTGCTGCTACACGGACGCACGCTAGCAAAAGCGCGCGACGCCGCCACCCGGGTCACCGACGGACGGGTGACCCCCTTGGCTGCGGACCTCGCCGATCCAACCGCCATTCGCGCCTTGTCCGAACGGATCCACGCTGAATTTCCCAAGCTTGACGTACTCATCAACAATGCAGGCGTCTGGAATTCACAGCAGCAACTCACCGCGGAAGGCGTCGAACTCACCTTCGCGGTCAATCACCTGGCTTATTTTCTGCTGACGGGCCTGCTGCGCGACCACCTTCGCGCCGGTGCCCGCATCATCTGCGTGGCTAGCGACAGCCACCGGCAGGTCAGGGGAATGAAATTCGACGACCTGAACCTGGATAAAAAGTACCACGGCCTGCGCAGCTACGCCCAGAGCAAGCTGGCCAACGTGCTCTTCTGTTACGAATACGACCGCCGCAAAACCGATGATACGGTGATCTGCGCGGTGCAACCCGGACTGGTACAGACCGACATCGGACTAAAGGGCAACACCTGGCTGCACCGGCTGGCGTGGCGGGTAAGGCGGCGGATGAGCGGCCACAAGACCCCGGCGGAGGGGGCCGCGACCTGTCTCTTCCTGGCGACGGTGCCGGATACTCCACCGAGCGGACTTTACTGGGACGACTGCCGGCCCAAGCAATCCTACTCCAGTAGCTACGAAGAGGCCGAGGCCCGCCGCTTGTGGGAGGTCAGCGAGAAACTGACCGGGTTCACCTACAAATTTTAAATCAGGCCTCAACCGTCACCACCTCCGGCGCGGGGTTCTCGTCGCGGTAGCGGCTGAACAGCCGTTCGAGGATGCGCATACGTAGCGGACGGGGCGTGATGTAGCTGGTAAAAATCAGACAGCGGACCAGCCAGCCGGGCACGATCACGGCCTTGCCGGCGAGCATACCATTGATGGCCGTCGGGGCGATGGAATCGGGCGTGGTAACCAATAGTTGCGCCCGTCTGCCCTGGGCCTTCAGGCGGCGGAGTCCGTCGGCATTGGTGACGACCGGACCGGGGCAGAGCACCGACACGCTCACTCCATGGTATCGAAATTCCTCCCGCAGGGCGAGCGAGAAATTATAGACAAAGGCCTTGGTGCCGGTGTACACGGTTTTGTAAGGTAGGGGGAGTGTAGCTTCCATGCTGCTGAGGTTCAGGATACCCCCGCGACAGGCGCGCAAACGGGGAAGCATGCGGTAGGTCAACTCTACCATCACCTGGTTATTGAGTTGTAGCATGCTCCGGTATTCGGTCCAACCGGTGTGCTCGAACAGTCCGCCGCGGCCGAATCCGGCGTTGTTGATCAGGTAATTGATGGTGATCGATTCACGGTCCAGCCACTCCAGTACGCGGTCTACGGCGCCGGAAGCCACGAGATCCACGCCCAGCATCCGCACGCTGCCTTCTCCGTATTCGGAGAGCAGGCCCCGGGCCTTTATCAGGTCGCCGTCGGGCAGTCCCACCACCGCTACTCCCAATCCCTGGCGCATCGATTCGCGGGCCAGCGCTAGCCCGATACCGTGGGTGCCGCCGGTGATCAGTACCCATTCGGCGGGGGAGGAAGTATGTGTGCGCATAGGTCAAAGGTAAGACGCGCCACCCCGGGACGGGTCACTTTGACGGGCCAACATTAGCCCCGCGCGACTTCGGGGGCGGGGGAGAGCACTTTGATGGCGCGGCGCAGGAATCCGGGGATGACGGTATCGTGGGTATGGGAGATTTTCGTCGGGTCGCTCAGGTCGGCCATCAGGCTGATCCATTTGTCGCGGCCATGCTCGGCGATCACTTCAGCCTTTATGTCGGGGCGGCTGAAGTGCTCCAGCATCCCCTCGGCGTCGGCTTCGGGGTGAAACTGGGTGCCGACGATCTCGGGGGTCCAGCGGATGGCCATGGTGGCGCGCTCGAGATCGACGTGGGGGCGGTCCTTCTCGATGGCCAGCACGGTGGCGCCGAGTTCTTCCATCCGGGCCTCATCGGGCTGGATCACCTGGAAGCGCCGAAAGTCGGCTGCAGTGAAGGGGTCATCGAGACCGATGAATACCGGGTCGTCCGCGCCTTCGGCCGTCAGGTGCATGGGGAAGGTGCCGAAGCTGAGGCTGCGGCGGGCGGTCACCTCGGCCATTTTGAGGTGGTGTACCGCCATTTGAAAGCTGTGGCAGATGAAGAAGACGAACTTTTTGCGGTGGTGAGTGGCGTTGTACTCGATGAGGTCATCGACCCACTGCCCCCACATCGCTTCCCACACGCCGTCGCCCTCGCGGGGATCCCCGGGGCCACCGGAGCTGATGTAGATGTCGTAGGTCAGGTCCGGGATCTCGTGCTTGGCCCGCACGTCGAATTCGTCGTACTCGAGGCTATCGGAAAACTGTTCGACGATCTCGCGGATACAACGCATGCCCTGGTTGGGGATACCGTTGTAGAGATCAAGGAGGGCGAGTCGAAGTCGGCTCATTGGTTGTGGGGTTTGTCTGCTAACGCATCAGTAAAGGGAAATGGAGAAAGTAAGGTCCGGCGTGGTCGGGTAAACTAGCCGTTTGTCTTAGAACGGACGGGGCCGGTCCTGCCGTATAGGCCAGGGGTTTCAGGGCGGCGGGGCGCGGGTGCCGGGCTTCTGCGAACATAGCCGGGGCATGCTGGGTTTAAACCCTCACAGCCTGCGAAGGCTTTCCGATTCCTGGCTAGCGAATCGGGATCCTGTCGCAAGAGTCAGATTTCATATTACTCAAGTGAGACCGCCGTTCCCTAACCGGGGTTCGGCGGTTTTCGTTTACACATACCGCAGCAGCTCCCCGATTGTTCGGATGGTGTAAGTGGCGCCGAGCTTTGGTCGGTTGGCCGCGCCGGGGTGGCGGAGCCAGCAGGCGTCGTAGCCGTAATCCAGGGCGCCGCGGATGTCGGCATTGGGATTATCGCCGATCACCAGCACGGTGGCGGGGTCCGGGTGGCCCATCTGCCGGGCCGCGTGATCGAAGAATCCTACCGAGGGTTTGGCGACCCCGATCTCGTCGGAGATCGCGATGAATTGAAAGTAGGGCTCCAGCGCCGTGTTGGCCAGTCGAGGCCGCTGTACTTCCTGCAGTCCATTGGTGATCAGCCCCAGCCGGTACCTGGTGCGCACGCTTTTCAGCACCTCCAGCGCGCCGGGGAGCAGGTGGTGGCTGGCCGCCAGGTAGGAGCGGTAGCTGATGCTCAGCTCTTCGGCGGGATGGTCGTGGCGGTAGTGTTCGAGCAGGCGCTGGAAACGGATGTCGCGCAGCTGCTCCTTGGGCAGCCGCCCGTTCTCATAGTCCGACCACGCCGCCTGGTTAATGAGGCGGTAAGTGCCCAGTACTTCCTCCGACCAAGCGATATCGCGCTCCAGCAGGGTGCGCTCGAGGGCCGTTGCTTCGGCGGTGTCAAAGTCCCATATGGTGTTGTCGGCGTCGAATAGCAGCCAGTTGTACATAAGGAAGGTAGCTTAGTAGCGCCGCAAGGTAGGGTGCCCGCCAGTTAAGGCCGGCCGTATCGTTTGCAAGCCGTTAACAAGTAATCCATCACCCGCGTGGGGCAAGGTGACGTTATAGGTGGGATATTTGTACCTGAATTCAAATCAGAACCTATGCTTACCTTCCGTTCTTCGCTCTTTGGCGCCGCCGTGCTGGCCCTCAGCGTTTTTTCCTGCCAGCAGGGCAACGACGACGTCCGCGACGCCGCCCGCCAGAACATTGAAACCGTCACCCCCTCCGATCCGAACGCCGCGGCTCCCGCCCAGCCCAACGTGGCCGCTCCCGCCGGCCCCAGCACCAGCGTGCAGTTCGCCGAAAGCTCCTTCAACTTCGGTGACGTCACCGAAGGGGAGATCGTGACCCACACTTACAGCTTCACCAACACCGGCAGCGAGCCCCTCATCATCACCGATGCCAAAGGCAGCTGTGGCTGTACCGTGCCCTCGCGCCCCACGGCCCCCATCGCTCCCGGCGAAAAGGGTGAGATCACCGTACGCTTCGACACCAACAACAAGGTCGGTCAGCGGAACCAGCGCGTGACCATCACCGCCAATACCAATCCGGCTCAGACCGTCATCTCCCTCGACGGAACGGTCGTCGCCGATCCCAATGCCGCTACCCAGTAAGTCGCTCCTTGGATACCCCCGGAAGCTCCGTCCGCCTCGCGCGGACGGAGCTTTTTTGTGTCGATTAGGGTAGAAAAAGTACTTTTGGCCCTTTCCCCGCCGACCAGATGTCCCGCAGAATCGCCATTTCAGATCTTCACGGGTGCGCCCGCACCTTCGAATCCTTGCTGGACCGCATCAGCCTCGGCACCTCGGACGACCTCTACCTTCTGGGCGATTTTGTAGACCGCGGTCCGCGCAGCGCCCAACTGCTGGACTTTATCCTCCGCCTGCAGTCCGACGGCTACCGCATCCACCCGCTGCGCGGCAACCACGACCAGTATATGGTGGATGCTATCCTCATCGGCGACAAGCGCTCCCGCTCCGCCTGGCGCAGTGCTGGTGCGGCCTCTACCAAGGTGAGCTACATCGCCCCCGGCAATCCGGAAGGGCGCATCGATCCCCTGCACATCGCCTGGCTCAACGAACTGCCGCACTACTACCTCCTCGACGATTACATCCTCGTCCACGCCGGCCTTAACTTCCGCCGCAAGAACCCCCTCAAGGGCAAGAAAGCCATGCTCGGCCGCCGCAACTGGTACCGGTACATCGACTACGACTGGCTGGGCGACCGCAAGGTGGTCCACGGCCATACCCCCCTGACCCGGCAGCAGGTGGAAGCCCAGTCGCACCCCCGCCGCCGCGCCTACCCGGTCTTCGATATCGACGCCGGCTGCTTCCACGTCAAACCCGGCATGGGACACCTGTGCGCCTTCAACCTCGACGACCGCACCTTCACCTTCGTCCCCAACCTCGACCGATGAACTGGGATATCATCGAACGCGAACTCGAACTGCGTACCTCCCGCTCCTCCGGCGCCGGGGGGCAGCACGTCAACAAGACCGAGAGCCGCGTCGAACTCATCCTTAACCTGGACGCCAGCCAGGGCCTCAGCCGCCGCGAGCGGGAAAATTTCCGCTTCCACTACGCCAACCGCCTCGACGGACAGGGTCGCCTCTCGGTCACCGACCAGTCCGGCCGCTCCCAGCACACCAACCGCAAGCGCGCCCTCGATGCCCTGCGACAACTCCTCGAGCGCGGTATCCGCACTCCCCCCAAGACGCGCAAAGCGCGCTCCTTCAAACCCAACAGCCGCAAGCGCCTGGACCGAAAGAAACAGCGGGGGGAGATTAAGCGGAACCGGGGGAAGATTGATTTTTAGCGAGGCGCCCTCTACTTCACCAATCCCTCGGCCTGCAATTCCTTAAGCAGCTTATCCAGCACCCCATTGAGGAAGTCCTTACTCTTGTCGGTGCTGTAGAGCTTGGAGATGTCCAGGTACTCGTTCAGGGTGACCTGGGGGGGGATGGTGTCGAACTCCAGGAATTCGCCGATGGCCATCTTGAGGAGGATCATGTCGATGATGGCGACCCGCTCCGCGTCCCAGTTCTGGAGGACGGACTTGATGCGGGTCAGGAGTTGGTCGTTGGCCTCGACGACGAAGGTGAGCAGCACCTCCCCGAATTCATTTACGGCCTCGGAGGTGTTCTCGTATTCCTGGTAGAAATCCTCGGTGGCGGGCAGGGCCTTGATGGTCTTCTTCATGGCACCCACGACCAGGCTTTTATCCTCGGTCCAGAGCGGGAAGTGATCCTCCACCATGGTCAGGAAGAGTTCCTGGGATTGGAGCCACTTGTAGAGCGATAGCAGGACGCGGGTAGTGTCTTCCGGGCCGGGCTCCGGCCGGGCGGCGTAGGCGGCGTAAGCGTCGGTGGTGAGAAAGTCGCGGTAGAGCTGCTTGACCTGGTCGGCGTCGACCATCCCCCGGATGCGGTAGCGGTCGTAGAGGCGGCTGAGCTCCTTGTTATCGGAGAGGGAACGTACTTCCGGATTGGTGGCCAGGGTGTCGCGGAAGGTCTTGTCCTCCTCACTGGGCCGGAACTTGGCGTTGCGCGTGGCCAGGTCCTGGCGGGCATACTCGCAGCAGCGCTGGAGGATGAGCAGGTTCTGCAGGTAGAGTTCGAAGGACCGCTTCACCAGCTGGGTGTAGTGGCTGCGGATCGCCCGGAGGTCATGCCGTTCCTGCCGCTGGGCGGCGTAAAGGACCTGC
>JBGTHX010000563.1:0-5117 GCA_041746055.1 Lewinella sp.
CAGGGAGGTCACGGACGGCTGATTGGCCGCATCGGTGGCCGTAGCCGGGGTATTGTCGTCGTACCAGGTGTGGCGGTAGGCCAGCCCAAACAGGGCCTCGTGGTGGCGGCCGGCTTGCGGCCGGTACGTCAGTTCCCCGAAGCCGATGTACTGGGTGCCGAGATATACGGTGGTCCCGTAGGCCGAATCGTGATAGTGGCCATTAAGGCTGAAGCGGAAGAACACGCGCTGCGGCAGGGGCAGCTGGTAAGTCCCGATGGCCTCCCAGCGGTTGGTATAGATGCTTTCTCCGTACACCTTGTCTCCGCCCCGGAACGCGCGACCGTAGTTCAGTTCACCCCCGTAGCGGTCTTCGTAGAGGTAGCGTCCCGCCAGGCTCGCTACCCGGCCACCCCGGCGGCTGAACGACCATTTGTTGAATACCGAGACCCGGTCCTGGAGCGTCACGTCGGTGAAGGTATCGCCATTGTGGTCCCGCGGATCCTGGTAGCGGAAGTAGTTGATCCCGAGCAGCGTACTGCTCCCCTTCCCTACCGGCAGATTGAATCCCAGATCCAGGTTGCTCTCACCCCAGCTGCTGATCATCCCGTCGGCCACCAGCCGGGGACCGGAACCCGGATCCCGGGTGATGATGTTGATCAGCCCCCCCACGGCTTCCGACCCGTAGAGCGTGGAGGCCGGTCCCTTCACCACTTCGATCCGCTCTACCAGCGACTGGGGTATACCGGTGAGGCCGTATACGGTGGACAGCCCGCTCACGATTGGCATGCCATCCAGCAGTACCATGGTGTAGGGCCCCTCGAGGCCATTGATGTGGATATCTCCCGTATTGCAGACGTTACAGTTCAACTGGGGCCTCACGCCGTTAACCTGCTGCAGGGACTCGAAGAAATTCGGGGCGGGATTGGCCCGGAAGTAGTTCGCGGTGTATACCTCGACGGGAACGGGACTGTTACTGCGGCTGACCTCCTTCATGGTGCCGCTGACCACCACTTCCTCGAGGAGTTCGCCCCGTGGCTCCAGTACCAGCGTAAGTTCCTGAGCTTCGGTGCCCGCGGCAAGAATTTCGCGGTGGGGCTGATAGCCTACACTTGAGATATGCAGCTCTCCCGCTTCCTGGGATACCTCCTCCAACCTGAAGAATCCGGCCGAATCGGTCAGGGTACCTAATGCAGTGCCCCGAAGCGCCACCGTGACCCAACTGAGCGGGAGACCGTCGGGGCCGATGACCGTACCGTAGACAGAGCGGGTCTGGGCTGCCAATCCACTCCAGAGCCCCATCAGAACCAGGAGGAGCCCGGCCGATCCTATCCGGACCCCGGCACCCGCGTGCCCGCCGGAAAGAAAGCTTATGAACATAGCAGTTATAGATTTATAACTACAAAGTTAGCTTAATCTAACTTTGTATCCTTGGCTTTAGTATTAATTTTATCCCATGGCAACTCCTACCGTCGAAAATTATCTGAAGGCCATCCTGTTCCTCAGCCGGGAGGGGCAATCCGTCGCCGTAAGTGACCTGAGTGAGCAACTTGGGGTGAGTAAGCCCTCAGCCAACAGTATGATCAAGCGGCTGCACGAGCGGGGCCTGGTGGAGTACGAACGCTACCGCCCGCTGCGGCTGACGGAGAAAGGACGCCGGCAGGCCGCGCTGATCGTGCGCAAACACCGGCTCACCGAAATGTTCTTGGTACAGCAAATGGGTTTCGGCTGGGAGGAGGTACACCCGATCGCGGAACAGATCGAGCACATCGACAGTCCGGCCCTCTTCGAGCGAATGAACGCCATCATGGGTTTCCCGGAATTCGACCCGCACGGGTCGCCGATCCCTGATCCGGACGGAAACCTGGGCGAGCGGCCCGGAGTAAGCCTGAGCAGTTGCGCGGCCGGCGAACGGGTGGTCCTGGCGGGACTCGGGCGCTACGAGAAGGGCTTTCTGGATTACCTGAACGAGAAACAGCTGCAACTCGATACGGAAATGGAAGTGACGGCTGTGGAGCCGTACGATGGAAATGTAACCGTCGCCTACCGGGACCGAAATCTGACGGTTTCGCGGGCGACGGCGGATATTCTGCTGGTGACTATACCAGATCCTCTTCCTTCTTCCGGTTCCGCCACCAGATAAAGGCGATAGTACCCACCAGTACGTAGGGCATGCCCAGCAGGTAAAGGATACCCTGGTTGAGGCCCTGTCCCTCCGTACCCCCGTTGGCCAGGTTGCTCTCGGCCGTGGCCCGGCACATGGGGCACTGGGCCAGCAGGTCACCTCCGGCCAGTAGCAGGACGAGAATCAGGCACGGAAGCAGATACTTTTTCATGGGATCGGAATTATGGATAGTAGGAACGGAGCATCAGGTAGACCACCGGACCGGTCACCGCGACGTAGAACCACAGGGGCCATACGTAGCGGGCCATGTTACGGTGGAGGGCCCATTTTCCGGCAATCGCTCTTACCGTAGTCAACAAAATAAAGGGTAAAAGGATGCCGGCCAGCGTGATGTGGCTGATGAGAATGACCAGGTACCAGGGACGGGTGCCACTGACGGCGAGGCGCTCTCCGTCCGAGAGTATTCCATCCGCGTTGGCGTCACCAAAAAGCACCTCGGGCGTGGTGAAGTGGTAGGCCACGTAGCATAGCAGGAACAGTACCGACAAGCCCAGTGCCACGGCGTTCGCATTGCGGTGGCTGACGAATTTGCCCACTTTCACAAAGTAGAGGGAAAAGACCAGGGCGACGGCTGTGAGCGCGTTCAGCGTGGCATTCACGGCGGGCAGGAAGCTGACGTCCCAATCAACGGGGATCGTCACCTCCCGCATTACGAAGACCAGGATGAGGACGACCGCGGAGAACACGTACGTGGCGGTGCGCAGCACGCCTTCCTTTTCCGGGAAGGTGGGGAGTTCGGGATGGGGCTGAACGTTCATGCTAGTATTCTTTGCCGCGGTCGAGGATAACCTCCGGTTTCTCCGGCAAGGGGATGATGAGAGAGATCAACTGGACCAGACCCACCGTTTCATCGCGGCGGGCCAGGTCATAGTGCTTCACGATAGTGAGCGAACTATCTACGAGAGCTACGATGGGTTGGATGCCGGGAGAGTCGTACGTACCGAGGGGCAGTTTAAAGGATTCGGCGGTTTGTCCGAACTCCCGGTCGTCGGCCCGCAGAAAACTGATCATCGGGGTATCGGGTAGGTGGTAGGTCTCGGCAAACTGCCGGGCGGCGGTCTCTGGATCCTGAGCCAGGACGATCGTGGTGAAGTACAGGTTAGGACTATTCTCGAACTGCTGGTACAGGCTGTCGAGCACATGCCCATAAAGGCGGGAGCCTTCCGCTTTCGTGGGGTCCAGCCAGCCTACCACAGACATGGCACCCCGCAAATTCGGCGGAAGCGCGCCCCGAACGGGCGTGAGCCGGTGCAGGTCGGGCATCTGACCGTAATCGCCCTGAGTAAGAACAGCCTGTTTGCGGTACTCGGATCCACCGCGGAGGTAGATGAAGGAGATCAGCGGGAACACCACGAGCAACAGCAACGGCACGCCGGAGTTAAGCAATTTCTTGGTGGTGATCATACAAGCGGTTTACGTACCAACACCGAAGGGCGGGAAGGGATGCCACTGCCGGGTCAAAATACGCAAGGCCCGGAGACACCTGGTGCCCGGGCCTTGCGGTGAAGATCGAAAGCCGGAGAATTACTCGGGCAGGCGAAGGGTCTCGGGACCCTCGTTCAGCCCGACCTCCTCGGCGGCGGGGGCCTTCAGTTCGTTCTTGTAGATAATCTTCTCACGGCTCTTCCGCCAGGCATCCCCTTCGTTGAAGAAGGCAATGAGGGCCCAGAGAAGGAGCATGGTGGGAAGGAGCACCGTCATGGCCAGTCCCTTCACTTCGTAGCCCATGTGCATGAACTCGTAGATGATGAAGTAAGCCTTGTAAACGGAAAAGGCGATGATGGCCATCGAGGCGACGTAGATCAGGGGGCGGATGGATTCCGCAAACTCCGCGGCCTTCAGGAGGGAAAGCAGAACTTCCGCCACGGTGACGGCCGCCAGAATGGCCAGGCCTTTCCAGACGCCGCGGACGGATTCTTCGTAGCTAAGGTGATTTGCCATGGTTGTTTAGTATTGCTGCCGGTCAGCGTCCGGCGGAAAGGAAATGTAGAGGGGGAAGCAGTGGATCAGAGGAGGTAGAACACCAGGAAGACGAAGACCCATACCAAGTCCACGAAGTGCCAGTACAAGCCGATCTTTTCCACCATTTCGTAGCCGTTCTGTCGGGCCACATAGAGACCGCTGCCGGCATTGATCAGGATGATCAGGAGGAAGATGACGCCGGTAGCTACGTGGAAACCGTGGAATCCGGTAATACCGAAGAACAGTGCGCCGAAGGCGGTGGGACCGAACTCCTGGACGCGCACGACCTGCTCACCGGTGATCTCGTCCTCGACGACGTACTTACGGTGAATGAAGGGCTTGGAATCGGCCTCCCCGGTTCCGTCTGCCCGACGGCCGTCAACCACGTATCCGGGATAGTCACCGGGTACGGTGGAGTAGGCGAAGTGTTCGGACTCATTATCGGCCGTATGCTCGGTAGCGCCCGGATCCTCCTCCGCGCCACCGTGGCTTTCGCCGGCTACGTGGAGCAAATAGGTTTCTCCTTCCACTACCCGCTCGTCACTTATTTCTCCGGTCTGCGGATCCAGATAGAGGCCGTCCTCCACGTAAGTACCGAAGGGGTTGGTGGTCACGGTCATATTCTCGCGGACGATCAGGTTCGTCCATTCCCAGGCCTGACAACCGAGGAATCCGGCGCCACCCAGGACCGTCAGGAGCATCCAGAAGACTACGCCGCGCTTGTTCTCACGGGCGCCTTCCTGTACGGCCCGGACCATGGTACCGGAGCTGATGATCAGGAGAAAAGACATGAAGGTCACGAAAATGAGGGGCGCCTCGTCGTTCGGGAACAGTTCGTTGATGCCGAACGGAGCGGTCGCAAATACCTTATCGGGTACCGGCCAGCTGGGGCTGCTGAAGCGCAGCGCTCCGTAGGAGATGAGGAAGCCGGCGAAGGTGAAGGCATCCGACAACAGGAAGTACCACATCATCAGCTTGCCGTAGGATGTAC
>JBGTHX010000564.1:0-2848 GCA_041746055.1 Lewinella sp.
ATGTACGTAATCTATATCAACGACCGCCCGCTGGTCCTGCGCGCCGCCGACACCCCCGCGCCCTACGGGGATACCGCCCCGGATACCCACCTGCTGGCCCGCTACTCCGGCAAGCGCAAGAGCCTCCTCAATTACGCCGACACGCTGGAGAAGGCCAGCCTGAAGGTCACGAGCATCGAGCTGGTCACCGACGACCTGCCCGCCCTGTGGAAGGATTTCCGCTCCCACTACAAGTGGGTGGAAGCGGCCGGCGGACTGGTCACCCACGCCGAAAGCGGACAGCAACTCTTCATCTTCCGCCGTGGATTCTGGGACCTGCCGAAGGGGAAACTGGACAAGGGCGAGGACCGCGCCACCGCCGCCATCCGGGAAGTGGAGGAGGAAACCGGGCTACGCGAGATCGCCCTCGGCGAGGCGCTGAAGACCACCTACCACACCTACCGCACCAAGAACCACCGCATCCTGAAGCCCACCTACTGGTACCGTATGACCACCTGGCAGGATGACCTGACCCCCGAGGAGGGCGAGGGCATCGAGCGGGCCGAGTGGCGCACCCTGGAATCTGTGCTGGAGGCCGACGCCCCGATCTACGAGAATCTGCGTGCCCTGCTGCGCTCGGTCTGATTGTCTATATTTGCCGCCCACTCACGCACGTCACTATGTACAACCTGATCTTATTTGGCCCCCCGGGATCCGGAAAGGGTACCCAGGCCGCACTTCTGGTGGAGCAACACGATTTCCTGCACATCAGTACGGGTGACATGTTTCGCGAGGAACTCAGCCGCAACACCCCCCTCGGGCAGGAAGCCCGCTCCTATATGGACGCCGGCCACCTGGTGCCGGACGAGGTCACCATCGCCATGCTCCGCAAACGGGTCGACGAGCACCCCGACGTCACCGGCATCATCTTCGACGGCTTTCCGCGTACCGATCCCCAGGCCGCTGCCCTCAACGACCTGATGCGGGAAAAGGACAGCCAGATCAACGCCCTCATCCTGCTGGAGGTGGACGCCGACACCATCGTTCACCGCATCCTCGGCCGCGGCGCCACCAGCGGCCGGGCCGACGACCTCAAGGAGGACGTGATCCGTACCCGCTACGAGAATTTTCTCAACTACACCTCCCCGGTCTTCGATTTCTACGATAAGCTCGGACTGGCCCACCGCGTAGACGGTACCCGTACCCCCGAGCAGGTGTCCGAAGCCATCGACTCCATTATCGGGGTCGGACTGCAGGCCCACTAGCGCACACCCGGGCCTTCCCCTTCGTTGCAGTAACCGTATGGCAAAGGCAAATTTCGTTGACTACGTAAAGATCAACCTGACCTCCGGCAACGGGGGAGCGGGCAGTAAGCACTTTTACCGGGCTAAGGGTATTCCCAAGGGCGGCCCCGACGGCGGTGACGGCGGCCGCGGCGGTCACATCATCCTGCGCGGCAACCGGAATCTCTGGACGCTGCTCCAGTTCAAGTACAAGAAGCACATCCGCGCCGAGCACGGGCAGCGGGGCAGCGAGAACAACCGCACCGGCGCCACCGGCACCGACGTGATCCTGGACGTGCCACTGGGTACCATCGCCCGCGACGCGGAGACCGAGGAATTTCTCTTCGAGATTACCCGCCACGACGAGGAGCAGGTGCTGCTCGAGGGTGGCCGCGGCGGTCTCGGCAACAGCCACTTCAAGTCCAGTACCAACCAGACGCCCGAGTACGCCCAGCCCGGCGAGGAGGGCATCGAGGGGTGGTACATCCTGGAACTGAAGGTGCTGGCCGACGTCGGTCTCGTAGGACTGCCCAACGTGGGCAAGAGCACGCTGCTGTCGGTGGTCACCGCCGCCAAGCCGGAGATCGCGAATTACGAATTCACCACCATCGTGCCGAATATCGGCATGGTCCAGTACCGCGACGGCAAGTCCTTCGCCATGGCCGACATCCCCGGCATCATCAAGGGCGCCCACGAAGGCAAAGGACTGGGCCACCGCTTCCTGCGCCACATCGAACGCAATGCCACGCTGCTTTTCTGCATCCCCGCGGACGCCGATGATATCCGCGGACAGTACCGCATCCTGCTCAACGAGCTGCGGCGCTATAACCCGGAGCTCATCGACAAGCCGCGGGTGCTCGCGCTCACCCGTGCCGATATGGTCGACGAGGAGCTCAAGCGGCTGCGGGCCCGGGAGATCCCCGACGACCTGCTGCACCTGTACGTATCGGCGGTGACCGGCGAGGGCATCACCCACCTGAAGGACCTCCTCTACACCATGATCATCGAGGGCCGCGAAGCCAACGAGGGGCTGCAGCGGGCGATGGAGGAAGAGTAAGGCCTAGCGAAAGCGTTCTAGGTCCGCGGCCAGCATGTTTTCCAGGGCCGCCGTGGCCAGGTCGCGCGCCGCCGTGGCGTTCACTCCCCTGGATTGGTACATCGTCTCGAGGCGCACCTGCGACTGGTAATAGGCCACGCGGAAGGCGCTCAGGATACGGGCGTGCAGGGGATCTTCGGTAGCCCAGGCGTTGAGGCTGGTCCAGACAGCCTCCTCCCAGGCGCGGGCGTTGGCGGACTCGGTAGCGGAGAGGGGGGCACTGGAGGAGACCAGGTCGGCGCGTTTGCGCGACAGCTCGTCGGCGCGCTCAGCGTTCCCGGTGCCGGCGGCCAGGTCATCGGCGATGGTGGTGGCGACGCGGACTTCCGGCCAGGTCATTACCGATTCGCCGGCGGTGCGCGCCGCAGCCAGCAGGTGGTAGTTGCGCAGTTCGTCCATGTCAGTCCAGGCCTCCTGGTAGGCGGAAGCCGTGCCGGGACCGTAAAACCCATCGATACTACCCTCGTAGTAGCCCTTTTCCTTCAGCACC
>JBGTHX010000565.1:0-15433 GCA_041746055.1 Lewinella sp.
GCCCGGCCCCTACATCGCTACGCACCATCTTCATTCCCTGCCAGAAAAGAGCCAGGCCACAGGCCTGGCTACCTGAGCACGCGGGTGGTCGGGCCTGTGGCCCGGCCCGCACATCGCTACGCACCAGCTTCATCCCCGCCAGGAAAGAGCCAGGCCACAGGCCTGCACATCGCCACTCACCAGCATCATCCCCCGCCAGAAAAGAGCCAGGCCACAGGCCTGGCTACCCAACAGCCTTGAGTGGACGGGCCTGTGGCCCGGCCTGCACATCGCTACCCACCAGCTTCATTCCTCGCCCGAAAAAGCCAGGCCACAGGCCTGGCTACCCGAGCACGCGGGTGGACGGGCCTGTGGCCCGGCCGAAGAAAGCACTTGACACTGTCATTCTGTCAGTATATCTTGTTACCTTCGCGCCCCCCCAACCGGATAGACCATGTACGACAACAATCCGACCCTTACCGACCTAAACGCCCGGACCATTGACGAGTCCGCGCAGGGACAGGTATTTGATGCCCCGGCAGACCGGCAGACGGGCACCGGGCGCCAATTTTACATCGAGAGCTACGGCTGCCAAATGAACTTCAGCGATTCGGAGATCGTGGCCAGCATCCTGGGCGAAGCGGGCTACTCCCCCACCCGCGATCTGGAAGGCGCCGACCTCATCCTGATCAACACCTGCAGCATCCGCGAGAAAGCCGAAGACACCGTGCGCAAGCGCCTCCGGGTGTTTGATAAGGTAAAGCGCCGCAAACCCGGCACCCTAGTCGGCGTACTCGGCTGCATGGCCGAGCGGCTCAAGGCCAAATTCCTGGAGGAGGAGAAACTGGTCGATCTCGTAGTCGGTCCCGATGCCTACCGCGACCTGCCCAACCTGGTAGCCGGCGCCGAGGAAGGCGATAAGGGCGTCAACGTATTCCTGAGCCGGGAAGAGACCTACGCCGATATCAATCCGCTGCGGCTGCAGAGCAACGGCGTCACCGCCTTCATCTCAATCATGCGAGGCTGCGACAATATGTGCTCCTTCTGCGTAGTGCCCTACACCCGGGGCCGGGAACGCAGCCGCAACGCCTACAGCATCGTGGCCGAGGCTACCGACCTGTTCCAACGCGGCTTCCGCGAGGTGACCCTGCTCGGGCAGAACGTGGACAGCTACAAATGGACGCATCCGGAAACCCAGGAACGCGTCACCTTTGCCAGGCTGCTGGCCATGGTCGCGGAGGTTGATCCCAAGCTACGTATTCGCTTCAGTACCAGCCATCCCAAGGATATCACCGACGAGGTACTGTATACGATGCGGGACCACGAGAACATCTGCAAGTACATCCACCTGCCGGTGCAGTCGGGTAACAGCCGCATCCTCGACCTGATGAACCGGACGTACGACCGCGGGTGGTATAAGCAAAAGATCGACCGCATCTACGAGATCATGCCCGACTGCGCGATCAGCTCCGACATCATCACCGGCTTTTGTAGCGAGACCGAGGAAGAGCACCGCGATACCCTCTCGATGGTCGAATACGCCCGCTACAGCATGTCGTATATGTTCTTCTATTCTGAGCGCCCCGGCACCCCGGCCGCGCGGAAGCTCACCGACGACATCCCCCTGCCGGTTAAGAAGCGGCGCCTACAGGAGATCATCGATCTTCAGACGACGATCAGCGACGCACTGAACCGGGCCGATATTGGAAAAACTTACCGGGTGCTGATCGAAGGGGCGAGCAAGCGGTCGGATGACGACTGGAAGGGGCGCAACAGCCAGAATAAGATGGTCATCTTTCCAAAAGTGGCCGGTACGACGCCCGGTGATTACGTCCAGGTGACCGTCACGGACGCGACCAGCGCCACCCTCCTGGGAAAGCAGGAGGCGGACCGAACCACTCCCGCCGCGCGAGAATTATCACCCCAGTAGATATACCAGACCGGCAGGACGGGTGTCCTGTCGCGACCTTTTGCCCATGGCCAATCTCACCAGCATCAAGCGCCGTTACGGAATCGTTGGCCGGTCTCCCGCCCTGGAGAACGCGCTCAATACCGCCGTGCGGGTGGCTCCGACCGACCTGTCGATCCTCATCACCGGGGAGTCGGGCGTAGGTAAGGAGGTATTCAGCCGCATCATTCACGACAACAGCCCGCGGAAGCACGAGAAATTCATTGCCATCAACTGCGGGGCGATCCCGGAAGGAACCATCAACAGCGAGCTGTTCGGCCACGTGAAGGGAGCCTTCACCAATGCTACCGGCGACCGCAAGGGCTACTTCGAGACCTACGACGGGGGAACGATCTTCCTCGACGAGATCGGGGAGATGCCGCTCGATACCCAGACCTACCTGCTCCGCGTGCTGGAGAGCGGGGAATTCATCCGGGTAGGCTCCAGCACGGTGCAGCGGACGGATGTACGGATCGTGGCCGCCACCAACCGCAAGCTCAACGAGCGGATCCATAACGGCAAATTCCGGGAGGATCTTTACTACCGCCTGGCGACGGTCAATATCGAACTGCCGAGCCTGCGGGACCGCCCCGAGGATATTTACCTGCTGTTCCGCTACTTCGCGAACAACTTCGCCGAGCAACAGGGCTTCGAGCCCGTGCAGATCGACGACGAGGCCAAGTGGCTGCTGGAACGCTACCAGTGGCCGGGGAATATCCGGGAATTGAAGAACGTGACCGAGCAGCTCAGCATCCTGGCCGAAAAGCGGGAACTGGCCGCGGTGGACCTGCTGACCATGATGCCCAAATTGCGCGACCGCAACCTGCCGGCGATCACCCGCAACGGGGCGGGCGACGGCATGCAGGAGCGGGAGATCCTTTACAAGGTGCTGTTCGATATGAAATCGGACCTGAACGATCTCAAGGGACTCATCTTCGAACTGATCCGCAACAACGACCTGCGCGTGCCCGACATGGGCAAGATTCGCTCGCTCCAGCTGCCGGGCGCCTACCCGGACGCCGCCGACGAGATCGACCGGCGTGCGGGGGTGGACGTGGAGGAATTCCGGACGGCTACCGAGGACCCCATCATTGTGGACCCGGGCATGCAGCGGGCCTACGACCGCAGCGAGATCGTAGAAGAGGACCTCAGTCTCGCCAACGCCGAGCGGGAGCTCATCATCAAGGCGCTGGCCAAGCACAACGGGCGACGCAAGGAGGCAAGCAACGAGCTGGGAATCAGCGAGCGCACCCTCTACCGGAAGATCAAGGAATACGAGATTCTGGAATGATTCCACGGGGCGGGCCGTGCAAACCTAAGTTGGGGACGTTACGTTACAGACCCGTGTTTCATCCAGGGCGCATCATGCGCCCCTCATCCATGACCCCAACCTATGCGTTACGAAGTAAAAATTGGAATCCTGGCCCTGGTCGCCATTCTGCTGGCCTTTTGGGGATTCAAATTTATTCAGGGGAGTAACCTCTTTTCTTCGTCCCAGGTCTACTATGTGGAATACAAGGATGTGGCCGGCCTGACCGTCGGCACGCCGGTACAGGTCAGCGGCGTTTCCGTGGGCTCGGTGAAGGCCATCAAGCTCGATCAGCAAAAGAAGATGGTCATCGTAACCCTGGAGATCCGCAAGAATGTCAACGTGCCCGTGGGAACCCGTGCCTTCATCGCTACCGTCAGCCTGCTGGGCGAAAAGGCTGTGGAACTGGAATACGATCGCCCCTGCTTTGGCGAGGATGATTGTGCCGAGAACGGCTCCTTCCTCGAAGGATCCTCCAAAGGTATCCTGGCGAGTTTCCTGGGTACCGATCCGGATGCCGATCCCGCCGACGGGATCAAGACTCAACTTAACGAGGCCGTCGACAGCCTGCAGTGGACGCTCTTCAGCGAAGACAGCAACAACCCCATCGCCCGCGCCTCCCGCGACCTGGCAGTCACCATGGAAAACCTGCGGGCCTCCACCGCCCAGTTGCAGCAGCTGATGAACGCCAATTCCCGGCAGATCAACTCTACGCTCAATAACCTGGAAAGCCTTACCGGCGCGCTGAATGACAAGCAAACCAGCATCGCCAGCATCATCGACAATGCCGATACCATTACCGGTAAGATCAACGAGCTGGACCTGGAACAGACCCTAACCGAGGTGAACACCAGCATCATCCGCCTGCGCGGCACCCTCGACGAGGCGGATCGCGCCCTGGGAGGAGTGACCTCGGTGATGGATGACGTGCAGAACGGTAAGGGTACGCTGGGTAAGCTCCTGACCGACGACGAGATCTATAACCGGCTCAACCGCGCCAGCCTGGCCGCCGACACCTTGCTTACGGACTTTCAGGACCGCCCCTACCGCTACGTGCCCTTCAAAAGCCGCCGCCGCGTCCTAAAATTCGACCGGCAGGACGAGGGGATTGAGCAAGAACAGTAAACCGCCATGCGGATCCTAACGGCCGAACAGCACCGCGCTCTCGACAAGGCCACCATGGAGCAGGACGGCATCAGCAGCGTGGAGCTCATGGAGCGGGCCGCTACTGCCTGGACCAGGCAATTCCTGAAGCGTTACACCGACAAAGACCGGGAAATCACTGTGCTCTGTGGCCCCGGAAACAACGGTGGAGACGGACTCGTCATCGCAAGGCTTCTCCGCTTCGAGGCATATACCGTGCGCGCTATTTGCGCGAACGTAGCACCTGCGTCGCCCGACCACAAAGCCAACCGTCGTCGCGCCAAAGACGTGGGCGTCCACCTCAGAGACCTGGAAGAGGGCGACGCACTACCCTCCCTGAACGCCGGTGGGCTCCTGATCGATGCACTCTTCGGCACCGGACTGAGTCGCCCGATCACCGGCTACTGGGCCGAAGTCATCGACCAGCTGAACCAACAGCGCGTCACCCGGGTGTCCGTGGATCTCCCCAGCGGACTCCGCACGGATTCCCCTTCTAGCGGGTCAATCATCCGCGCCGACCGCACGCTGAGTCTCGGTTACCCAAAACTGGCATTATTCTCGCCGGCCAATACGCCCTACCTGGGCAAGTGGGAACTGGTCGAGTTTCCGCTGGCCGGGCCGGCCGAGCCGGAAGGGGAACGACACCTGGAGATGCTTACCGGCCAGTCGGTGGCCCCCCTGCTGAAAGTGCGCCACGCCAACGATCACAAAGGCACCTTCGGCAGTGCCCTGCTGATCGCCGGCGCCTACGAGAAAATGGGGGCGGCCATCATTAGTGCCCGCGCAGTGCTCCGGGCGGGAGCCGGACTGGTCACGGTACATGTGCCCCGCATAGGATACGAGATCATGCAGATCAGCTTCCCGGAGGCTATGTGCACCGTCGACGACCACCGCTACCACTTTACGTCGGCGCGGAATACCGAGCGCTACGACACCATCGGCGTGGGCCCGGGTATCGGCACGGACGAGCTGACGGAAAAGGCGGTATTCCACGTACTGGCGGAATTTCAAAAACCGATGGTCGTGGATGCGGATGCCCTCAACATCCTCGGGAAAAACCCGGGCCGGCAGCGCGAAGTGCCCCCCAGCTCTATCCTCACCCCCCACCCTAAAGAGTTTGAACGCCTGTTCGGAACCGCGCCGGATGACTTTGCGCGCTGGGACCTGCAGCAGGCAAAAGCGCGGGAGCTGAACTGCGTGGTGCTGCTCAAGACCGGCTACACCTCAATCGCGACCCCGGAGGGTAAGCTTTACTTCAACACCACCGGTAACCCAGGAATGGGCACCGGCGGTACCGGCGATGCCCTCACGGGAATGCTCACCGGATTGCTGGCGCAGGGCTACCCCTCCTCCGACGCCGCCCGACTAGGTGTTTACCTCCACGGACTTGCCGGTGACCTGGCCGCGCGGGACCTGGAGCAGGAGAGTCTGCTTGCGGAGGATGTGGTCAGTCACATCGGCAAGGCTTACCGGACACTACACCGGCTGGCGGGTACCGCTCAGTAGCCGATCACCTTTTTCAGGAGAAAGCGACGCAGCCGGAAGGGCAGGAAGCCCCCGGCCGCGGAGAATATCTTGGTATCTATGCCTATGTAGTGGTGTACGCGCTTACTGTCCAGACTGTCCACGATCGCATTCGCTACGTCCTCGGCCGTGAGGCGGATGCCGGTCTCGGGAAGCTTCCGCAGGAGATGGCGGTTGGCCGTGATGAGATTCGTGCGGGCGTACATGGGGTTGATGTCACATACGTGAATGTCGTCCTTCTCCCAGGCAATGTCGAGGCTTTCGGTGAAGCTGTTCACCGCCCGCTTACTCAGGCTGTAGGCTACCAGTTCCGGGTTGCCGTGGAGGGCGGAGGCGCTCCCCAGATTGATCAGTCGTGCCCCGGCGGTAGTGCGGAGATAGGGGTGGGCGTGGTAGGCCACGTTCATGACACCTTTGATGTTGACGTCGATCACGCGCAGTTCCGACTCCAGGGGGACGCGGTCGAATTCCCCGACGTTGATAATACCCGCGTTGTTAACCACTACATCGAGCCGTCCGCCGGTGCGTTCGGCGAACTCCGCCAAAGCGGAGCGGCAGGCCTCGGGATCCGTGACGTCCACCACACCGGTGAAACAGGCGGATGGGCCGTACTGCGCGGCCAGTTCTTGCAGTCCGGCCTCCTCCCGGTCCAGCAGTCCCAGGAAGTAGCCCGCGGCGGCAAAGCGGGCGGCGGTGGCACGGCCGAAGCCGCCGGCAGCGCCGGTGATCAGCATGGTTTTTTGCATGGGCTCCAAGGTAGTCAGCGGGTTGAACAATTGCCGGGGGTCATCAGTATTGTAGCGAAGCTAAAGACGCTCCCTTGCAAGACCCCAACGAACTGACCGAAGAATTTGACGCATTGGCCGAAAACGCCATGCAACTCATTGACCCCAGCCTCCCACAGCTTCTTACCATCCTGCCGCTATCGCAGCGTCCGATCTTCCCCGGCACGGCACTCCCTATGACCTTCAGCGGTCAGGACAAACTCACCGCGCTTAAGATCGCCATCGAGCAACACGACGGCTTCATCGGAGCCGTACTCGAGCGGGAGGCCAATCAGGACGACTACCGGGAAGCAGATTACTACGAGGTGGGTACGGTATACCAGATCATCAAGGCGATGCCGATGGGATCGAACGGCATCCAGGTACTGGGCCGCACCATCAAGCGCTTCCGATTGCAGCGGGTGGTCCAGACCGAGCCCAGCCTGCGCTGGCGGGTGGAATACGACAACCAGCCGGCCGTGCGCCCCGATCCGGAACTCAAGGCGTACATGCTCGCCATCAGTTCGGATATCAAAAGCTTGCTGGCCCTCAACCCGCTCTTCCAGGAGCAGGTGAATATGGTGGTGACCCAGCTCAACTACGAGAAGCCCGGGCAAACCATCGACGTAATCTCCAATCTCGTCAGCTCGGAGAAGGAGCGCCTGCAGGAACTCCTGGAAACCTGGGATATCACCGAGCGTGCCAAGCTGCTGCTCAGCCTCATCAAGGACGAACTCCAGGTCGCCAAGCTGCAGTCGAAGATCAACAAGCAGATCGAAGAGGGCGTGAACGCCAAGCAGAAGGAATACTTTCTGCGCGAGCAACTCTCCGCCATCCGGCGCGAGCTTGGTGAGGAACAGGACGAGGGGGAATCGATCTCCGGCCGCATCGTGGCCATGCTCGAGGGCAAGGAGATGCCCGAACGGGTGCGGGAAGTATTCGACCGGGAAATGAGCAAGCTCAAGAGCCTGAATACCCAGAGCCCGGAGTTCAACGTCACCCGTACCTACCTGGAAACCCTGGCCGGATTGCCGTGGGGCGTCTACAGCCCCGACACCAACGACATCGCCGAAGCCCGCCGTATCCTCGACGCCGATCACTACGGCCTGGAGGACGTGAAAGACAATATCCTGGAATTTCTTGCCACGATCATCAAACGAAGCTCCGTAGCCGGCAGCATCATTTGCCTGGTAGGCCCTCCGGGCGTGGGTAAGACCAGCATCGGACAGAGCGTCGCCAAGGCCCTGGGCCGCGAGTTCTACCGCTTCAGCGTGGGCGGTATGCGCGACGAGGCCGAGATCAAGGGCCACCGACGCACCTATATCGGTGCCATGCCCGGCAAGCTCGTACAGGCCATCGACCGGGCCAGGAGCAGCAACCCCGTGATCCTGATCGACGAGATCGACAAGCTGGGCAGCGGACAGGGCGACCCCGCCTCCGCCCTGCTCGAGGTTCTGGACCCGGAGCAGAACGACTCCTTCGTCGATCACTACCTGGATGTACCCTTCGACCTGTCGAACGTACTATTTCTCACTACGGCCAACCAACTGGATACGATACCGGGTCCGCTGCTGGACCGGATGGAGGTGATCCGCCTGAGCGGCTACATCAAGGAAGAGAAGATCCGGATCGCGCAGGAGTACCTCATTCCGCGGCAGCTGAAAGACCACGGTTTCGCCACGGATGAAGTGGCCTTCGAGCCGGCGGCGCTGGACTTCCTGGTCGACCGCTACGCCCGCGAGGCCGGCGTGCGCAACCTGGAAAAACAGATCCGCAAAATCATCCGCAAACTGGTACTGCGGCAGGCGGAGACCGAGCAGCATAGTTTCACCATAACGGAGGAGAGCATCAAGGAGATGCTCGGCCGTCCGCGCTTCAATACGGAAAAGCTGTATGATAAACCCATTCCCGGCGTGGTACTGGGACTGGCGTACACTTCACTGGGCGGGGCCACGCTGTACATCGAGGCGCGCGGTATCCCGGCCGAGAGTCCGGGCTTCCGCCTTACGGGGCAGTTGGGGGACGTGATGAAGGAGAGCGCTCAGATCGCATTGAGTTACATTCGGTCTTGGATCGGAGAGCGCGGAAATCACTACTTCGACAAGCATCAGGTGCACTTACACGTCCCGGCCGGCGCCACGCCCAAGGACGGACCCAGCGCGGGCATCACGATGGCCCTGGCCTTATACACCCTCGCTACGGGCGAAGCCGCGATGGACGGACTAGCCATGACCGGAGAACTAACCCTCACCGGGCGGGTACTCCCCATCGGCGGAGTGAAGGAAAAGACAATCGGCGCGCGGCGCGTCGGCATCCACACCCTCATTTTCCCGGAGGACAATCGCCAGGACTTCGAGGAACTCGACGATTACCTTAAGGAAGGGCTCACGGCCCACTTTGCCAAGACCTTCGAGGACGTGCTTGATGTAGCGATTAGTAAGAATCAACCTACTCCGTAGCACGCTTCCGCTTACGTGGCGTCTTAAAGAACTCTTTGAGTTGCTTGTCGGTCATGAATTCGTAGTCGGTCCAGGTGGACACGGTGGTCTTCTTGATATCCCGGTAGTCTTTACCCCGCTTGTTGGTGTGGACCTTGATCAGGCGCTTCGTGTAGCGGATGGCCAGGCGGCGCAGTTCCTGGTTGAATTGCTCGTTGGCGAAGATCTTCATAAAGACCGGGAACTGCTTTCCGGAAGTGGCGAACCACTCGTTGTAGTCGTCGGTGCCCAGGCTACCGGCCAGACGGTCGAAGTACACCAGCACGCTCTTGCGGATATTCTCGTTGAAGGTGCTCAGGCCGTCGTGCTTGAGGACCTCCTCGCGGATGGCCTCCTGTACTTCGGGTTGGTCGTAACCTTCCCCATGGATGCGGTCGGTGAGGTTGAAGTAGGTGGTCAGCTCGTCGTCGATGTCGCGGTCTACGATTTGTCCGAGGGCGAGTTCCTGCTCGGGGCCGAAGGTAACCGAGGGGTCGGTTTTCAGGCGGAGGATGAAAGCCATGACCTGGTCCTTCACCCGCTCCGGATTTTCCTTGCGTTCGCGGCTCAGGACGGAGGTGATATCGGCGCGGGTTTCATCTTCGGGGGTGAGGAAGGCACCATAGATGAGCACCGGATCGACGAGTTCCTTGCGGCCGGCAAATTCCTCACGGGTGGCGAACTCATAGAGGGGCGCGGGCAGGGCGTCGTTATTCAATTCCCCGGAGGATACGCGGTAAAGGAGGAAGTTGACCATGTGGTCGGTGTGGGAGATGAGCTCTGACTCCTCCAGGGGGAAGGGCGCGTACTGATAGTTACGGCTCATGAACTGCCGCTTGTAGCGGTTGAAGATCTGCTGGCGGCCGGCGGCGGTGCGCGCGTCGTCGGACTTCTGCTGCAGCAGGAACTGTCGTACCCGCTTGGTGGGGATACCGTCGACGAGTCCGGTCACGTAAATATCGCTGCTGAGCGCGAAACCTACCTGAACGGCTTGTCCGATACGGCTGCGAAGCTGATCGAAGTTCATATTGCCCGCGATGTAGGTCAGGATCTCGCCGAAGTGATCATTCTGGCGGGTGTAGTAGAACTTCTCGTTGATCTGGGGGCGCAGTACGCTGTAGCCGAGCACGCGGGGGAGGAACAGTCCCTCGAAGCGGTCGTCGAGCAGGTAGCGCTCGAAGCTCTCCACCTCAAAGGGGGAATAGTGGTTGATCTGCTCGTGGGCGGCCTCGATCTGGGGTTCGAATTCTGCCTTCAGGGCCTCGTACTGCTCGTCTTCCTCCTCTTCGAGGTACTGGGCCAGGGCGGGACTCGCCTGGATGGCCTCGGCGATGGAATCGAGGTGCGCCTTATAGGTATCGTTCAGTTCGTACATGACTTACGGAAATCTTTAGGGTAGTAAAAGAAAACCCGGTAGTGCCATTTAAGGCATTACCAGGTCGTGCGACTCCAGTGAGCGCTGCGCAAAGGTAGGAAATTTGCAACGAACTGCCGTACTTCCTTTCTGACGGGGCCGCGGGTGCAGGGGAAGCGCCGAATCCAGGGCTGCCCGGAATTCAGCAACTCTACGGGGTGAATTTCGTTATCTTACAACAAATACTTTACTGCATGTCACTCTTTTTAATCATTCCTCTGATCCTCGCGCTCCTGATCATCACGGGCAGTTTTTTTACCGTCCGGCAGCAGACATCCGCCATTCTCGAACGCCTCGGACGCTTTACCGCGATCCGGGGTCCGGGATTTCATTTCAAGCTGCCGTTTGTCGACCGGGTGGCGGGTAAGGTCAGCCTCAAGGTGCAGCAGCTGGACGTGAATGTAGAGACGAAAACAAAAGACAACGTATTCGTTAAACTTAAGGTGGGTGTACAGTTCGCCGTTGGTGCGGACAGCGTCTATGATGCCTTCTATAAGCTCGACAACCCCTACGAACAGATCAATTCTTACATCTTCGACGTCGTCCGCGCGGAGGTGCCAAAGATGAAACTCGATGATGTATTCGAGCGCAAAGACGATATCGCCAACGCCATTAAGACGGAGCTGCAGGAGGCTATGCAGAACTATGGCTTCAACATAGTCAAGGCGCTGGTCACTGATATCGATCCCGATGCCACGGTTAAGGTTGCCATGAACCGGATCAACGCCGCCGAGCGCGAAAAGCTGGCCGCCGAATACGAGGGCGAGGCCGACCGCATCCGCATCGTGGCCAAGGCCCGGGCCGAAGCCGAGTCGAAACGTCTCCAGGGTCAGGGTATCGCCGACCAGCGCCGGGAGATCGCCAAGGGACTGGAAGAGTCTGTCGACATCCTCAATAGCGTCGGTATCAACAGCCAGGAAGCTTCGGCCCTCATCGTAGTCACCCAGCACTACGATACCCTGCAGAGCATGGGTGAGAACGTGAATTCCAACCTGATCATGCTGCCCAACGCTCCTACGGCAGGTGCGGACATGCTTTCCAGCATGACAGCCAGCTTCATTGCCAGCCAGCAGATGGGTGAGGAGATGAGAGAGCAAAGCGAGAAACTCAAGGCCGAAAAGAAGCGGAAGAGGATCGAGCTAGAGCGCTAGTTGAAGATTCTCATCACCGGCCCGGAATCATCGGGTAAGTCTACCCTATCGCGTCGACTGGCCTGGAGCCTCGATGGTGTGTTCGTCCCTGAACAGGCCAGACGGTACCTCACGGAGCTTGGCCGGCCCTACCGTGAAAGCGACTTACTGCTCATCTGGGAATTGCAGCGCCGGGCAGAGGAAGCCGCCGAAGTCGGGACGAATAACCTGATCTTCTGCGACACCGGACCCGAGGTCATCCGCATCTGGTCAGAGGTCAAATACGGTCAATGCGACTCCGTCATCCGCCGAGCCTCGGAGACGCGCCACTACGACCTTACGCTGTTGTGCTATCCGGATATCGAATGGGTGCCGGATCCGCTGCGGGAAGCGCCTGAGCTGAAAGATAGGCTGGATCTGTTCGGGCGCTACCGGGAACTTTTGCCAAACGCTCACGTCATCAGGGGCACGGACCGGATGGGCTCCGCACTGTCAGCGCTACGGTCTACCATGAGGTAAAGCAGGAATGGTGCGCAGAAAATGAAGTAGGATATGTCTACCCCACTGTTCAAATACGCGTCGGCCCAACCCTGGCTACCTATTACGACGACTCCATAAATCAGAATGGCTAAGAAAAGCGTCAGCCCACTCAGCGCTGCGGCGGTACGCGGGATCGATCGCCAGGCCAGGACCGCCGCCATTAAGAAAAAGACCGCCACGAATATTGGAGCGACCAGAAAGGTACCCTGTACGAGAAAGGGATTTATCGCACGGAAAGGCTCCGGCCAAATCAAAAGAAAGGGAAGAAAGGTGGCACCGAACGCGGCGGCGGAAGCCACGGTCCATGTTGTCATAAGCCTGATACTCAACCGGCCGCTGCGGAGCAATGCGGCAAAGTAGATCAGGTAGGCCAGCACAAATACAGAACGGGTGGAGAGAAAGAGCCCTGTTACGAGGGCCGTACGCCACCCCGGCGACCGGACGAAGCGCTCCAGACCCCAGAGCACCAGCAGCGAAAAGGTGAAAAGATTGCTGCGCACCGCGATTTCCCAGTAGAGAAAAGGACTGGAGAGTAGCAACAACAGGGGTGCGAGCGCAGGCACACGGCTCCGGTACAGACCGACCAAAGCCGCTAGGTAACCGGCTGCACTGAGCAGCTCCAGGACACCCAGGGCATGGAATGGGGCGGCCACCAGAAAGTACACTGGCATCGGCCCCGGCGGGTTACCCATATGCGAGCGGGCCGAATAGGGATAGTCGCCCGAGTAAAGCGAATCAAGAAACGAGGAGATCACGCTCCATCGGTCTACATCCAGTCCTTCGAGTGGAACGATAAGGTGGGCGACCGCGGCAACACCCAAGATCCAGACCCCGCTGGCGCAGGCCAGCCACTTGGGGATCCGACGGTCTTGCAGCCGATCCATGATTCCCCAGGCGACCAACCCGTACACCAGGCAGGTCAGGGGCATCCAGGAGGTCACCCTCAACCCATACTTATACAGGAACAGGACATTGATAAATAGCAGAACGAAAAAGGCAGCCGCTTTCAAAGCCGCGCCAAAATATCGTCGAGAAAGCGCCGGTGATTCGCCAGTCGGGGCACCTTGTGCTGCCCGCCCAGCTTGCCCCGGTCAGCCAGCCACTGCCGGAAAAAGCCGGCAGGCAACACCGTCAGGGCGTGGCGGGTGATAGCGAAGTCATTGCTCCGTTTGGCGCGGTAGTTGGAATTCCTGTCCTGCAGCGCCTCGTCGAGCACCCGGTTAAACTGTTGCAGGTCGTCCGGTGCACGCTCGAACTCGATCAGCCAGTGGTGGCGTCCCTTCTCCCCCACCTGGATGTACTGGGGCGCCACGGTAAAATCGCGCACCACCGCTCCGCTGGCTGTGCAGGCCTCCAGCAGGGCTCCCTCGGCCTCCGAGCGAAGCATGTCCTCCCCGAAGGCATTGATGAACTCCTGGGTGCGGCCCACGATCACGAAACGGTAGGGGTCGGTTTCGGTGAACTGCATCAGGTCGCCCATCGGGTAGCGGTAGAGTCCCGCCGCCGTGGTGATGAGCATGACGTAGGTCTCTCCGGTACGTACTTCGGGCAGACCTACCGCGTCCATCGCGCCGGTCTGGTAGGACGACCAAGGGATGAACTCGTAGTAAATTCCGTTGGTCAGCAGCAGCAGCATGGTCCGCAGTTCGTCGCGGTCCTGAACGGCAAAAAAGCCCTCCGTAGCATTGTAGATCTCCTGGAAGATGAAGCCCGGCTTAGGAAACAGCCGCTCAAACTGGGCCCGGTACGGCTCAAAATTGACGCCGCCGTGCTTGAAGACGGAGGCATTGGGCCATACGTCCAGCATATTCTCACCACCGTGGATTTCGAGGATGCGGCGGTAGAGCGGCAGGTTCCAGGTGGGCACGCCCCCCAGGATCGTGATCCCCGGCTCGCGGGCCGCGAGTTGGGCGATCTTCTCGATCTTTTCCTCGTAGCTGCCCGCGGTAGCCAGTTTGACGTCCGGGATATAAAGCGGGCGCATGATGCGTGGGATACTCAGAATGATCAAGGCGCTGATGTCGGCCTTCGGCAGACCCGATGGTTCGTGTATCCCCTGGTAGGAGCCTCCGATGAGCAGGTTCTTGTGACTAAAGACCTCCAGGTCGGGGTCCTTCTGATACAGTGCGGCCAGGCTCATCCAGCTCCCCTTGAGATGGATGGTGCTGACGGCAGACTGCGGGATGGGCAGGAGCTTGACCGCCCCGGTAGTGCCGCTCGTCGTGGCGATCCAGGCAGCCGGGTCGTGGGTGAGCACCTGGGATTCTCCCGCCAGGATCCGATCGATGTAGGGTTGGTGGGCCTCGTAGTTGCGGACCGGCACCAACTCCGTGAACCGCTCCGGCGCGGCGATGATCTTGTCAAACTGGTGCTCCTGTCCGAACTGAGTGTCTCGATTAGTGCGCAGCAGGGACAAGAACTGCTCGCGCTGCAACTCGTGGGGACGTACGTAGTGGGCTTCCAGTTCGCGGCGGTAGCGGACCAGGTAGGATTTAAACAGCGTATTGACGACGCTCAGCATGGGACAAGGTTAGATAGTTTCGAGCAATTCCCTTTTGCTTTCCAGCAATCGCTTAATGTACGGCAGGCGCTTACGGGTATGCTCGTATCCGACGTCGTGCAGGTCGGTCATGCGGTTCAGGCTGAAGATATTATACGCATTCAGATTGCTGGGTTCGAGGACCACGTCACAGAGCTCGGCCGAAGGAAGGGTGTTGGCCATGATCGACAGGTCGAAGCAGCGCCAGACAATACCCACCACGGTCTTCACGTCGGCCGGCTTGAGGCTCTCGTAGGGCATCAGGTTACTGCCGATGATGAAGTCGGCCTGGTTGAGCAGCGGTTTTACGGGCATATTCTCGATCACTCCGCCGTCTACGTACTGGGCCCCGTTGATCACCACCGGCCGGAAGAGAAAGGGGATGCCGCAACTGGCGGCCACCAACTCGTGCAGCGGGCCGCTGTCGTGGCACTCGAGCTGTCCGGTATTCAGATTCGTGACGCCGACGTAGAAGTGCTTCTTCAGTCCGGCGAAGCTGTTCTCCGGGATCACCGTGGCCAGTCGCTCCTGCAGATAGTCACTGCTGGTGAGCCCGGCCAGGGGCACCCCTAGCTTGTAGAACTTGAAGATCGACGAATCGAGCGCGAAACTCATCATATCGTCCGGCGACACCCCGGCCGCGTACAGGGCCCCGACCAGGGCGCC
>JBGTHX010000566.1:0-7355 GCA_041746055.1 Lewinella sp.
GCCGTCGAGTTCCTCCACCCGGAATTCCCAGCTGACCGGCTCGTCCTGGGTCGGGGGCGGGAGGGTGGCGGAGTAAGTCTTGCCTACCTCCTCGGCGGGGAGATTGGCTACGGCCGGCGGCGCGATCTCTTTTTCTACTTCGGTACCGTCCACCACCGGTTGGTCGGGAGTGATCACCCTGGCGGTTTGCTCCCCGGCAGGCGCCCGTACGGTATAGCTGAAGGGTTCGGTGGTCGGGGGCAGACATTGGGTGTCGTCGCAGCACATGTACTCCACTTCGCCGGTGATAGGCACGCCGTAATCCGTGACCCGCACGATCTGGTGGAAAACGGCCGGCTCGTCGCTGAGGTACTTGATCACGTTGACGCCAAAGAGTTCGTCAACGCCCTCCTTCTTGTGGCCGGTTTCGGTGACTTCCCCGACGCGTTCGTAGTGGTCTCCGTCCGTCCAGTAAAAGGTGGTGGGCACCGGGCCGCCTTCGTCGGTAAACTGGCTGTAAATGGACCAGTCCGGGTCGGCGGTAGCCGTAGCGATCAGTTCAAAACGGTCCCCTTCCAGGTGTCGCTGCTCGAAGGTCCACGAGATGGGGCTCTCGAACTGAGCGAAGAGACTCAGGGACAGGAGGCAGAGGAGGAAGGTCAGGCATCGCGCCATAGCGGGAAAATTTACCGGGGACGGTTCAAGGGTCGGAAGGGATAACGCGCTGCCGCGGCCGGTAGTTACGAAGAGTGGTCAGCTAGCGAAGGAACGGGGATAGCGTGGCGGTAATTTTACTTGTGTCGTCGCTTCGCGACTATTAATAAACACGGAGTTGCCACGGAGGGGGGCACGGAGGTGCCACAGAGGAGTTGCGTGACTCCTATTTCCCTAGGCCAGCAGCAGGAACATCGCCGGCCGCTTGTGCAACTCCGCACCCGCGTACCCGCCCCACTCCCCCACGGGAGCCGTGCGCACCCATTCCGTCTCCGTAGTGAGGTCGACGGCCACCGAGAAGAGGGTCGTGGACGCCAGGGCTTCTAGGGCCACCTCCACCGTAGCCTGGTTGCGGTACGGTGCCTCGATCCAGAGTTGGGTTTGCTTATGGCGGCGGCTGTCATTCTCCAGTCGCTTCAGGTCTTTTGCCAGTTCGTCGCGCTTGGGGCTGAGATAACCGTGGAAGGTGAAGGATTGCCCGTTCATGCCTGAAGCCATCAGGCACAGCAGGATCGCGGAGGGGCCCACCAACGGAACCACCGGTATCCCGTGGGCATGGGCCTGCCGGACCAGCCGCGCGCCCGGATCGGCCACCCCCGGCGCACCGGCGTCGGAGAGCAGGCCGACATCCATACCGTTCAGCAGGGGAGCCAACAGCGCGGGCAGTTCGTCGTCGCGCGTCCGCTTATTGAGTTCATGGTAGGTGCATTCCTGCAGGCGGTGGTCGAGTTCCACTTCCTTGAGGAAAGCGCGGGCGACCTTGCCGGTCTCGACGACGAAGTGTTGAAGCGGACGCACCGCGGCAAGGGTGCGGGCGGGAATGGTGTCGATAGCCCCCGGACCGAGGGTGGAAGGAATGAGGTAAAGGGTGCCGGCCATGGCCGCTAATCTACGATCAGCTCGGCGCGGTCGAGTTGCTGCTGCCGGACGTTAGCGGGCAGTTCGCGGTAGTTGTACTGCTGATCGCGCAGTTGCGGACGAAAACCGGCCTCGCGGATGGCTTCCTGGATGCCGTCGGCCGTAAAGCGCCAGCGGGCCCCGGCGGCGCTTACCACGTTCTCCTCGATCATGATGGAGCCGAAGTCGTTGGCCCCGGCGTGCAGACAGATCTGGGCCACCTGCTTACCCACCGTGAGCCAGCTGGCCTGGATGTTGGTCACGTTAGGCAGCATGATGCGGCTCAGGGCGATCATGCGGACATACTCGTCGCCCGTTACGGTATTGCGGGCACGCTTGATCTTCTTCAGGATGGTGTCCTCGTCCTGGAACGGCCAGGGAATGAAGGCCAGGAACCCTTTGGCGTCGGCCGGCTTTTCACGCTGTACCTGCCGCAGGCGGACGAGGTGATCCATCCGCTCCCAGTTGGTTTCGATGTGGCCGAACATCATCGTAGCGGAGGTAGTGATGTGCAGCTGGTGGGCGGCGCGCATCACGTCGAGCCACTCTTCCCCTCCGCACTTCCCCTTGGAGATGAGGCGGCGTACGCGGTCGCTCAGGATTTCAGCACCGGCACCGGGCAGACTGTCGAGTCCCGCGGCGTGCAGTTCCTTGAGCACGTCGTAGTGGCTCATGCTTTCCAGCTTGGCTACGTGGGCGATCTCGGGAGGGCCGAGGGCGTGGAGCTTGAGTTGGGGATAGAGGGACTTCAGCTCACTGAATAGCTCGCAGTAGAATTTCAGTCCCAGGTCGGGGTGGTGCCCCCCCTGCAGCAGCAGCTGCTCCCCCCCGAACTCGAAGGTCTCCTCGATCTTCTGCTTGTACTCTTCGATGCTGGTGATGTAACTCTCCTCGTGGCCCGGCCGCCGGTAAAAGTTACAGAACTTGCAATTGGCGATACAGACGTTGGTAGTATTGCTGTTCCGGTCGATGATCCAGGTCACCGTCCGCTCCGGCACCGACTCGAAGCGCAGCCGGTCGGCCACGTACATCAGTTCGGCGGTGGCGGCGTTTTCGAGCAGCCACACCCCCTCTTCAGCGGTGAGCCATTCGCGGTTGAGGCCTTTCTCCAGCAGTTCGGCGGTATTCATACCGGGAAAACGGCTGAGGGTGAGGGTAGTTGTCGGGGAACTTTCATTTTTTAGTGAAAGTTGCGGGGCGCGGGTTGCGGGTGTCGGGTGTCGGGTGTTACTGATGCCGGGATGCGGGGCGGCGGGGCGCGGGTACCTGGGTATTTCTTGCGGAGGTATGTAGGTCCTCCTGCGGCTCCGTGGCAACTCTGTACAGCCCTCCGTGTCCCTCCGTGTTAAAGCTAGATAGCCGCGCAGCGGCGAACCCTACCGCTCAAGCCGCTCCCGCTCGCTAAGCTCCTTTAGCTTCTCCCAGAAGGCTTCATTTTTTCGGTCCTTTTTCGTCTTGGCAAAGGCGTCCTGTTCCAGAAAGGGCTTCTTGGGGGCTTCCTGCCGCTTCCGCTCTTCCTTCCGGCGGTGGGCCGCTACCTCGTGTTCCTCCAGTTCACCGCGGTAGGTATAGGCCCCAAGTACGCCCATGACAAGGCCGAGCAGGTGACTCTCCCAGCTGATGCCTTCCTGTCCGGGGAGGATACCCACGATCATGCCGCCGTAGTAAAATAGCACGACCAGCGATACCACGATGGCGCGGAAATCGCGGCGAAAAATACCGCTGAAGGCCAGAAAGGCGGCCAGGGCGTACACCACCCCGCTGGCTCCGATGTGGGTCACGTGGCGGCCGAGTACCCACACCAGCGCACCCGTACCGATCCACAGGGAAGCGAGCACGCGCGGCCACAGCCGGGGATAGAAGAATACCAACAAGCCGGTCAGGGAAAGAAAGGGGATACTGTTACTGAGCAGGTGACCCCAGCTGCCGTGCAGGAAGGGGGACGTGATGATACCGGGCAAACCGGCCAGTTCCCGCGTGTGCAGACCGTAATAGGCGCTCAGCAGGCCGTTGAACAGGTAATAATCCAGGATGAACACCAAGTACATCACCGCCAGCAGGCCCAGCGGCCACTTAATCACGTTCCCGAAGTTGCGCTTGCTCAGCATGGCGGCGAAGTTCTACTCTTCCTTGGGAGCCTGCTGCCCTTCGGGCATCTGGTCCTCGGCGTAGAGGCGGTCGAAGATGTTCTCGACCTTGTTCATCTCGTCCAGGGTCTCGTCGATGAAGTAGGACAGCTCCGGCAGCCGGCGCAGGTGGCGCTTCAGCCGGTGGGCCAGGGCGCTCTTGAGGCGGGCGTGCTCTTCGTCCATCTGCAGGATGACGGCCTGCTTGTTGTCGGTGTTCCAGATGCTGAGGTACACTTTACCTACGCTTAGATCGGGACTCACCTGCACGTCCATCACGGTCACCAGCGGCTGGGCGCCGAAGATGTAAGATCCTTCCTGTTGGAGTACGATACTGAAGTTGCGCTTGATCATTTCGGCGACCTGCCGCTGTCTTTTCGATTCCATGGGAGAGGATGTTTATTTGGTCCTGAAGCAACGTGACTTCGGGAAGGTAAGTTGTCTGGGGGCTTACCCCTCCGACGGTTACAAGGTCTTAAGATACTCCACCACCGCCCAACGCTCCGGCTCGCTCAGCTTATCACCGAAGGTGTGGCCACCATTGCCGTAGCCTGGAACCGTAGTATCGAAGGTCCACTTTTCATTCTTTGGGGCGGGGTCATACTGCCAGCCCAGCTTCCGGTGGTCGTAGGAGGTGGATTTTCCGTCGCGGGTCCAGCGGTCGGGGCGGGTGGCCGAGTTCAGCAACTCGTAGACCGTCGGCACCGAGCCGTTGTGCAGGTAGGGCGCGGAAGCCCAGATGCCGTCGAGCGGCGGGGCCACGTAGCCGTAGGAGGGCTCGAAGGAGGATTTCGGCTCGCTGGTCGCAAACCAGCTGCGGTTGTACCAGTCAACGATAGCCGACTGCTGGATGTAGTCGGCGTAGAGCCGGTCGGTCTTCACCACATTGACGTTGATCACCTTGTTCGGGTAGGTTTCCTCTTCCCCGTAAGTCCCGTGGCAACCGGCGCACTTGTCGTTGAATAGGGCCTCTCCCTCACGTGCCAGCGGCTCGTCGATCGCCCCCGGATAGGCCGGCGGCTCCAGTTGGCTCAGAAAGGCGTAGACATCGTGGAAGGCCTCTTCCGACTTCCGGGTATGGCTGCTGTCGGGTACGCCGAGCACGCTGGCCTGCAGCAGTAGCTTCGACATGCTGCCGCGGCCGGTGCCGGTGTAGTACAGGGAGTTCTTCTTCCCCACGTGCCACAGTGGTGGGGTATCCGTACCGATGTTGTACCCCCACATCTCGTACTCAGGCTCCTCGACGTAGGTAAGGTCTTCGGGCTTGCGGTGCATCATACAGGCCTCCGCCAGCCGGAAGGCCGGGTTGACGCCGGGCTGGTTGAGCTTCACCGTCGGGGCCATCTTCTTGAAGTAGCGGCCGAAGTCCTCGAACGCCACCGTTTCCGGATCGTCCTTCTTGTACTTCAGGGCCATACCGAGCCGCATCACGGAGCCCATCGGCACCATGCTGCTTTCCCACTCCGCGAAGCTGTTGCCCAGCCCCAACACCAGTTGTCCGTCCACCTTGCCCGCGTGGCAGGTGAAGCAGTTTCCGTTCACCGTCTCCGCGCCGTTGGGGGCAAGGAAGGCCGTCATGTAGTAAGGGATGCCTTCGTTGAGTTCGTTACGGGGATAGAGACTGTCGAGGTCCATTTTGGCCGACTGCTTCCGCATGATTTCTAGCGGGATGCCACTGCCGATATAGTCGCCGTGGATGAGGTAATCCAGCCCCGCCACCGGGTCGCCGTCCTGGGGCTGCGGGCTCGGCGGTATGACCTTCGACTTCCAGGTATCCGCGTCCTCCGGCGCCGTACCGGTGAGCGGCTGGTAGGTATTGCAGGCCACTAAGAGGGCAAGAGTAAGAAAGACGAAGAGTTTGCGCACGGGGTGGATAGGGACGATCGGTGGTCCTTTCCAAACGCGGGCTACCGCATATCGTTGCGGATAAAATAGGCGCGGATACGTCGCGTGTGGGACATACCCTCGCACCCGCGTCCCCGCCCCCGGCCGTCAATTACTGCACCGTATCCCCCCGTAATTCGCGGTACTTCTGCCGCGCCTCTACCGCCAGGATGCTGCTGCTGTAGTCGATGAAGAGAGTCTCATAAAGCTCCTGCGCCTTTTCCTTATCGTCCAGCTCGTGCTCGTACAGGCCGGCCAGGGCGAAAAGGGAGTTATCGAGGCGGATACTTTTTGGATAGTTATCCACCACCAATTGATACTGGGCGGCGGCTTCCTTGTGGCGGCGCAACTTCTGATAGAGGCGACCGCGGAGGTACACTACGTCGTCCTCCAGATCGTGGCCGGGGAACTCCTGGAGCAGCGTATCCAGGGTGGCGAAGGCCTCGTTGTAGCGGTTCTGGAACATTAGCAGCTCGGCGTCGGCGTAGGTCTGCAGGGCGGTGGCGCTGGTGTCCAGGCCCAGGTTGTCCATGATGAAGACCGAAAGGTCCAGGGCGTCGTTCGCGATCAGGCGGGAGGTGCTGGCCTTGAGTACCCCGAACTGCGACTGTGCCCATTCGAAGTCGCCGCGGAAGTAACTCAGCCGGGCGTTGCGGAAGCGGGCCTCGTGCCCCAGCAGGTCTTCCTTGAATTGCTTGTCGACCTGGCTGTACAGCAGGGTTGATTCCCAGACCTCCCCCTGCATGAGGTAATAGTCGGCGAGGGCCAGTTTGGCTTCGGCCTGGACGGTCTCGTTCACCCCGTTCAGCTCGACGATCCGCTGCAGGATCTCTGTGGCCTTCGGCAGGTCATTGAGGTAGAGCGCTTCCAGTTCGGCGAGCTGGATGGCGATGCGGGCCGTGGCGGGGTTGTTGCCGAACTGTCCCAGGAACTCCTCGTAGGCGGTCTCCAGGATGCGCAGGTCGGCCTCGGTGTAGTCGTAGCCGTCGGTGATGGCCCGGCGGCGCGTCAGCAGCCCCTCCCGCTTGGCCTCGAGGTAAAAGGGGGAGCCTTGCGGCTTGTTCTCCACGATGTAGTCGTAAGCGGCGATGGCCGTCTCGTAGTCGCGGGCGTTGGCGGCCAGGCGCCCCAGGTCGAGCACGCGGTCGCCGTTCTCCTCCAGCTTGCGGTCGAGGGCCCGCACCTGCCGCAGGGCGGCCTTATAATCCTTGCGCTGGATCGCCACCCAGGCCAGCATTTCCGGGTAGAGGGGGTTTTCCTGCTTGTCGTCCTGAATGCGGGTATAGAGTTGTTTCTGGGCTTCCTGCAGTCCCTCCGCGTCGAGGTAGCGCTGGAAGTAGGTCTGCACGTTACGTGCCCGGCGGGGGTCCTGCGTGAGGGCGTCCAGGTAGTTGGAAATCATCGGGGCCGTGTCGCCCTTACGCCGGTACAGATCGCCGAGGTTGAAGCTGAAGGCCCCGTCTTCCTTCAGCAGCTTGGTACCGCGCTCGTACGCCTGGATGGCGTAGTCGTATTTCGTGAGCACCAGGAAAGCGTTGGCCAACTGGGTGACCTGAAACTTATCCGGACCCAGCTCCGCGATCGCCTCGTCGTACTCCTTCTTCGCTTTGGCGTCCTGGAATTGCTGCTCCAGCAGCTGCCCGTACTTGACGTGCAGGGTGAGGTCTTCGGGCGTCCGCTTGAGCTGCCGCTTGAGGGCGGACTCCGCGTCGTCGTAGCGTCGCAGGTTCATCAGGCTGCTCACGTAGCGGTCGA
>JBGTHX010000567.1:0-3369 GCA_041746055.1 Lewinella sp.
AGTTCTTGAAAAGCGGTAGTCAGAAGGTTAAGTCACTGGGGTTTAGTTGGAGATGGGCTTTACCGTTTTCACGATACGCGCGGCGACCTTATAGGGATCGGCGGCGCTGTTGGGGCGACGGTCCTCAAGCCATCCCTTCCACCCGCGCTCAACGGTAGCGATGGGAATGCGGATCGAGGCACCACGGTCAGACACGCCGAAGCTGAACTGGTCGATGCTCTGGGTCTCATGCTTTCCGGTCAGGCGTAGGTGGTTGTCGTGACCGTAGACGGCAATGTGCTCCTTGACGTAGGGGCGGAAGGCTTCGCATACCTTCTCGTAGTCCGCCCGGCTTCCGCTGTCGCGGAGGAAGGAGTTAGAGAAGTTGGCGTGCATCCCGGATCCGTTCCAGTCGCCCTTGAGCGGCTTGCAGTGGTATTCGACGTAGACGCCGTAGGGCTCGGCAGTGCGCTCGAGGAGAAAGCGGGCGAGCCAGATCTGGTCACCGGCTTCTTTGGCTCCTTTGGCAAAGGTCTGGAACTCCCACTGTCCGGGAGCCACCTCCGCGTTGATGCCTTCCACGGTTAGTCCGGCGTCGAGGCAGGCGTCGAGGTGCTCCTCGATAATCTCGCGGCCGAAGGCATTACGGGCACCTACGGAGCAGTAGTACTGGCCCTGGGGGGGCGGGTTGCTGCCGTCGGCGGGGAAGCCGAGTGGCTTACCGGTCTCGATGTCCATCAGGAAGTACTCCTGCTCGAAGCCGAACCAGAAGTCCTGATCTTCGTCGTCGATGGTGGCCCGTCCGTTGGTGGGGTGCGGGGTACCGTCGGAGTTGAGTACCTCGGTCAGCACGATGTAGCCGTTCTTCCGCTGGGGGTCGGAGACGATCATGACGGGCTTGAGCAGACAGTCGGAACTGCCGCCTAGGGCCTGGTTGGTGCTGGATCCGTCGAAGGACCACATCGGGCAGTCCTCGAGGTCGCCGCTGAAGTCTTCCTCGATGCGGGTTTTGCAGCGGAGGGTTTGCATGGGCTCGTTTCCATCGAGCCATACGTACTGTAGCTTGTGTTTAGTAGCCATAAGTAGTTTGGGTTAAATCAGAAGGTTAAGTAATAGTTGTTTGTCTCTGGGCAGGTCCGCGGGTGCCGGGGGCCGGGGTCCCGGGCCAAAAGCCGTGCAACGCGGTCGCTGCAGGGATGTTTTCTGGTTAGAAAGCGTATACGCCGGCTAGAATGAAGGCGAAGGCGCTGTCATCGTCGGCGGTGGTGGAGTTGGGAAATCCGAACCCGTTGCTGCCAGTATCGTAGCGGAGTTCGGGAATGATGCGCAAGTCTCCGTAGGTAAAGTTGCCGCTGGCGGTTAGGGCTACCACGCTGGCCGGGTTGCTGTCGTTGCCTTCGGCGGCGATACCGGTGAAGTACTCTCCGCGCAGGGATACATCAACGTTCTCCCCGGCCCCGATGGTCGTGTACAGGGCGGTACCGAAGAAGCCGTCACCGGTAGCGTTGCCGTCGACGGTGTTGGCGTAGTTGCTGGCGTTGATACCGAACATCAGGTTCTCGCTGGCCTCGAAGGTAGCCGTCAGGTCAACCTGGAATTCGTAGGTATCGTCGGAGTTCTCATCCATCAGATCGCCCGTGGCATCCTTACCGTACAGGAAGTTGAGGTAGGCGGAAAGGCCACCGGCTTCCGCGCTCAGCTGGGCGCCGAGGTGCTTACCCGCAATGACGTCGATCTTGGAGTCGGTATCGTCGAAAACCCCGATCATGGCGCCGAAGCCTTCGGTGATCGCGAAGTCCACCTTGGCGCCGGTGTGGTAGAACGGTCCGTTGCTGAAGAGGTAGCTCATACTGTAGTTCATGTTGGCGGGGGCGTCGATCACCTCGTACCCTACGAAAGTGCCGAAGTTACCCAGCGTGAAGGTGACCGATTCGTTGGGCGAATAGGTGACGTAGAGTTGCTGAACCGTAGAGGCGAAGTTGTCGCCGAAGCCTTCGAAGAGGCCGCCGTTGCTGTCGCTGTTGGCGCCCACCGCACGGGGGCCGAACCCGACCTGGCCGACCAGGCTCACTTTACCGAAAGACTTCTCGGCGAGCAGGTTTACGTTGCCGATGCCGAAGGTGTTGGGGAAATCGGTGAAGGAGGATCCGAAAACCATGGGAGTTTCAGCATCGTCGCTGGCATTGACGAAGTTGGCCTGGTAGTAGGCGTCTACGTAGCCGGACAGCTGGAAGGTGGATTCTTCCTCCTCTTCTTCGATGACTACGACATCCACCTCCTGGGCGGAAAGGCCGGAACCGAAGAAGAGCATGAGGGAGAACAGACTGAGTTTATAGTATTTCATAGTAGTTGATTTGGGGAAAACTTAGTGAGGTAAGTGGCTTCAGTCGGGCAAGAGGGACATCCTTCTTTTAAATCCCTGTTAATCGGAAGTCAATTGGAATACGCCGTCTTCCTTGGAGAGGGTGTAGGCGTGCATATCGTGCTCGCCGAGGTCGAGTCCGCGGATCTCTTCCTCCTCTTCTACCCGTATACCCATGGTTGCCTTCAGGGCGCTGAAGATGGCGAAGCTGCTGGCGAAGGAGAAAGCTCCCACCGCCAGGACGCCGATCAGCTGGGCAAGTAGCTGGTCGATACCGGCCGAGGCGCCGAAGATGCCCACGGCCAGGGTACCCCACATGCCGCACATGCCGTGTACGGAGGTGGCACCGACGGGGTCATCAAGCCGCAGCGTCTTATCGAAGAAGACGATGCTGAGCGGGATGATGATTCCGGCGATCATACCGATGAGGATGGATTCTCCACCCGACATCAGGTCGGCACCGGCGGTGATGCCTACCAGTCCGCCGAGGATGCCGTTCAGCACCATGGAAAGGTCGTAGGTCTTGAACATGATGTAGCCCATAAAGAAGGCGGCTACCCCCCCCGCGGCCGCGGCCAGCGAGGTGGTTACGAAGACGAGGCTCACGCCGTTGGGGTCGGCGCTCAGTACCGAACCGCCGTTGAAGCCGTACCAGCCGAACCAGAGCAGGAATACACCGATGGCGGCCAGGGGCATGCTGTGGCCGGGGATGGCCGTGACGGCTCCGTCGGTGCGGTACTTACCGCGGCGGGCCCCTAGCAGGATGATGGCGGCCAGGGCGGCAAAGCCACCCGCGGCGTGTACCAGCGTGGAACCGGCAAAATCGTAGAAGCCCATCTGGTCGAGCCAGCCGCCGCCCCACTTCCACATGCCCGTGATCGGGTAGCTGATGGCAACGAAGAGCGTGGCGAAGATCAGGAAAGGCACCAGTTTGATCCGCTCGGCCACGGCACCGGAAACGATAGTGGCGCAGGTGGCGGCAAACATGGCCTGGAAGATGAAGTCGGTGTAGCCGGTGTAGGTGGCGC
>JBGTHX010000568.1:0-5791 GCA_041746055.1 Lewinella sp.
GCTCCCGGTAGCCGGCGGCTCCGAGGATGCGCTGCAGGAAGGCCCGCCGCGCCAGTTCGCCGTGGTAAATCACCAGCAGGGGCAGGTCGCGGGCAGGACCGAGCGCTTTGAGGGCTTCGGTGGCGGCGGGCTGACCGATAAGATTGAAGGGGAGCATGCGGTAAAGGTACGGGGGGTAGAATTTTCCGCCGCCGTACCTTTGTCCTAAATTCAGCCCCGATGACCACCACAGCACCCATCCTCGTGGAGCGCGTCCAGCAGTCGCGCCTCGAAGATGTCGATTTCAGCAACCTGCCCTTCGGCAAGATTTTCAGTGACCACATGTTCGTCAGCGACTACCGCGACGGCGAATGGAGCGACGACCGCATCATCCCCTTCGGTCACTTCACGATGCACCCCGCCAGCATGGTGCTGCACTACGGACAGGCCATCTTCGAAGGCATGAAGGCCAGCGTCGACCAGAACGGTATCCCCATGCTCATGCGCCCCGACGAGCACGCCAAGCGCCTCAACGCCAGCGCCCGCCGCATGATGATGGCCGAGTTCCCGGAAGACCGCTTCGTGGAGGCCGTCAGCCAGCTGGTCAAGCTCGATAAGAACTGGATCCCCCCCCAGGAAGGCAGCGCCCTTTACCTGCGCCCCTATATGTACGCCACCGATGAATTCATCGGCGTACGGCCCAGCGAGACCTACCGCTTCTGCATCTTCACTGCCCCCGTGGGCCCCTACTACGCCAAGCCCGTCCGCCTGCTGGTCGAGCAGGAGTATGTCCGCGCCGTCCCCGGTAGTACCGGGGAGGCCAAAGCGGCCGGCAATTACGGAGGCTCCCTGCTGCCCGCCCACCTGGCCCAGCAGAAAGGCTACGACCAGGTGATCTGGATGGGTGGCCCCAATAAGACCAAGATCCAGGAAGTCGGCACGATGAATATCTTCTTCGTCATAGACGGCGAAGTGATCACCCCCGCCACCGACGGCGCGATCCTCAAGGGCATCACCCGCAAGATGTTCATCCAGGTCCTCAAGGACCAGGGCATCCCTGTCTCCGAACGCGTCATCGAGATCGACGAAGTGGTAGCCGCCTCCGAAGCCGGCACCCTCCAGGAGATCTTCGGCGCCGGCACCGCCGCCGTGGTCAGCCACGTCGCCGAGGTCCAGTACAAGGATACCCTCATCACCCTGCCCCCGGTCGAGGACCGCAAGATCGGCCCCATGCTCAAGCGCCACATCGACGGCCTCCGCGTCGGCAAGGTCGAGGACACCCACGGCTGGCTCGTCAAGGTGTAGCGCGGCCTCCTACTCCACCTCCTCCGCCAGCCCCGTGGTGGTTATGATCTCCAGCGAGTCATTGGTTCCCCGCACCAGAAAGTAACCGTCCAGCTCCGGATGGCCCTCGATCAGCTGCATCGCCTCCTCGGGGCCCAGCACCATACAGGCCGTAGCGTAGGCATCGGCGGTGGCGCAGTCATCGGCCAGCACGCTGGCACTCAGCAGGTTGTTCCGTTCGACGTACCCGGTGCGCGGATTGATCGTGTGGCTGTACTTCTCTCCGTCGACCTCGTAGAAGTTGAGGTAATTGCCGCTCGTGGCGATGGCCCGCCCCTTCTCGAGCGGCAGGGTGCCCGCGGAGGCGATCTCGGCGGCATCCTCCTCCGGCAGTCGGATCGCCACGCGCCAGGGCCGGCCGTTCTTGGTACCGCCGGCGCGCATCTCCCCGCCGATGTCGATGAGGTGGTTGGGGCGGTCGAGGCTGTCCAGCAGGGCGGAGATGAGGTCCACGCCGTATCCCTTGGCGCTGGCATTAAGATCCAACTGCACGCCAGGCTGCTGCTTGATGAGGGAGTCTCCGGAAAAAGAGAGTTGGCCAAAGCCCACCAGTTGCTGGATAGCGTTTAACTGCACGGTGTCGACGTCTCGGGAGGTTCGCTTGTCGCCGGTGCCGAAGCCCCAGTACTTCACCAGCGGTGCCACGGTCGGATCGTAAGCCCCCCCGGTCGCCTCCACCACTTCCTCGGCCAGGTCCAGGTTGGACCGGAAGTGCGCGGTTTTCGCCAGGGAGACGCCCCGCTGGCTCCGGTTGAAGCGCGAGATCGTACTGCCTTCCACCCACGGCGACAGCTCCTGGTTATAGGCTTCCAGCAGGCTGTCCACCTTTTCCTGCAGGGAGTCTACGCGGCCCCCGAGGTAGGTGATGCGGTAGTAGCTGCCCATGGCCTCGCCGCTGACGCGGCTGGCGGGGAGGTATTCGTTCGGGTCTCGATTGTCGCAGGCGGTGAGGCAGACAAGCAGGAGGAGCAGGGCGGGTACGCGGGTGCAAGGTTTCATGGCGGAGGCAAAGGTACTACCCTACTCTTCCCCGTTGAGCTTCCGGATCAGGCACGCTTCGGTTCGCTCCCGTCACTACTTGTTGGTTTCGATATCCAATTTCTGGGTAAAGGCTCCGAGGGAAGCGCAGAATAGCAGGGTGCTTTTGCGGGTGTGAGCTACTGGGAAAGCGGATGGGGCTGGACGGTAGTCGTCGGTCCTTTTACGACCAGTTGACCGTCCGGCAGTATGTCGAGTTCGTCCATGAAGACGACGCGCTCGTCGCCCGTCCGCTGGGTTCGCCCGTGGTAGACGGCGTACATCCTGCTACCGCCGTCGAGGAAGAGGACCATATTGTGGCCGGTTCCGGTGACGTCGCCACCCTCGTCCACGTTCTTTTGCAGCACCGGATTGTTGGCCGCCTTGGTGAAGGGTCCCAGCGGTCCCGTCCCGGTGGCGTAGCCGACCGCGTAGTTCGGCCCCGCGTAATGGTTCGCGGAATACATGATGTAGTAGGTGCCGTCGTGCTTGAAAGTAAAGGAGCCTTCCGTCCAGCGCCGGTTGATCTCGCCCGTCGTGACCGACCGGCTCTCCCACTCCGCGTTCTTATCGGCTTCGCTGACGGGCGGCCGGAGCAGCAGTACCGGCTCTCCGATCACGGACTTGAAGTCGGGGCTTAACTCGACGCCGTATACCCAGCTCTCTTCGATCTCGTCGTACTGTCCTTCGCGGCGGGACCGGTCGGCGATCTCGCTCTCCACGGGGTGTTTGTAGCAGGCCCGGGAGTAGTACAGGTAGAATTTGCCGTCGTCATCCCGAAATACATTGGCGTCGATGATGGGATACCCCGGCTCCAGCAGCGGCTGGTTCTGGAGGTCGGTGAAGGGGCCGGTCGGCTCGTCGGACACGGCCACCCCGAGGTGGAAATTCTCGCCCTCGTTCGTGGGATTGTACCGGGCGTTGGCACTGTAGAAGAGGTAGTACTTGCCACTGAATTTGTAGCACTCCGGGGCCCAGAAGGCGCTCTCGTTCCAGCTGTCGGCGGTATTCCCCTGGTACACCTGCCCCTCGTCCTTCCAGTTCACCAGGTCGGTGGAGGAGTAGACCGCGAAGCCGTCCCGGGCGCCGCCACCCGTACCGTACAGGTAATAGGTACTATCCCCGTTGTCGAGGATGAAGGGATCACCGAAAGCGACGTCCAGTGGGTTCTGGAAGGGGGGCAGGGTTTTCTTCTCCTCCGCTTGGGTGTCCGCGGCGGGTGAGGACTGGCAGGAGGCCAGGCAACCAGCGACCACCAGGATAAAGAGCAGGTAAGTAGGCTTCACAACTAGATGGGTTTGATCGAATTTATTTTCGTTGCTGCTGCTATTCCCCGGCCGGCACGGGCAGGGACCGGCCCAGGGCAACGGGCTCCCCGAGCACCGGCAGGCCGTCCGCCGACCAGGTGAAGGGCTGCATCCGCGTACTGCGCTTGCCCCCGCAGCCCTGTCCGGCCTCCGGGTTGGCGTGGTAGAGGATCCAGGACTCACTCCCGTCGGGGGAGGTGAAGAAGGAATTATGACCGGGCCCGTAGGCACGTGCGGAAGCGTTGGTGGTGAGGAGCGGATTTCGGTCCAGCCGCGACCAGCTGTTAGGATCCATCGGGTCGTCGCCAATTTGCAATTGCAGCGCCCCCAGGCTGTAGCCGTCCGTCCAGCATCCACCGGCCGAGTAGAAGAGGAACAGGCTTCCGTCGTGGGAGATAAACTGGGGCCCCTCCACCACCGTAGGATCCGTCCCGGCGCTTTCCCAGGCCGCTTCGGGCTGCAGGAGGCACAGCCGGGTTCCGCTGACTTCGGTGGGGCTATCCATTCGGGCCAGGTAGATATCCTGCTCTCCGTTCGCATCTCCTTCCCAGCCAGACCAGGCGAAGTACCACTGTCCGTCGATCATCACGGGACTGCCGTCAATTGCCCACTTATCGCCGGGTAGCTCCAACTGCCCGAGGTCCTCCCAGTGGTCCGATAGCGGATCCGCGTCTTCGTTGGCCAGTACCCACATCCGGTGGTTGTCGTTGTTGCCGTCGCTGGCCGCGTAATACACGTACCAAGTCCCGTCGATGCGGTGGATCTCCGGCGCCCATATCTGTCCGGAATTCATGCCGGAGGCCGGTGGGGTCCAGACCACCCGCGACTGTGCCTCAGCCAGCTCCGACATCTTTTCCGCCTCGATGACGGTGACGTTGCGCCCGGTGGTATAGGTGACGTAGTAGGTGTCCCCGACCTGAAAAACCCAGGGGTCGGGCCCCGGGTCGTGGATGGGGTTTACGAAGGTGGCGCCGGTTTCGGCAGCCGGTTCCGAAGTCGCCACACCGGAAGATTCCTGCGTGTCGCAGGCCGCCAGGGTGATGAAGGCTATTGCCCAGAATGCATGTGATACGCCCCGCAAGGAAAGAGTCATGAATAGTGGTTCTAATGCCGGGAAGCGCAGGATGCCTTCACGCTGGCGAGTACCGACCGAGGCGCGAAGGTCTACCTGATCTAGCAGTTTGGAAGGTAGTAAATCGCCATATACCTAACCGTCCGCAAATGGAAGGTCAGCCCGGATTACAATTTAAAAAGCCGTCGACTGCAGGGGCAATCGACGGCTTTTACTAACCAATCAGGAACTCATCCTACCAGCCCGGCAGCAGGTTCAAGCCGAAGCTCCAGCTGCTCCCGCCGATCAGCGGGCGGGCCAGATAGGGCTCGACGACCAGCTGACCGAAGACGTTCACCCGCGCACTCACGCCCGCCGTAAATATGGGCTGTACGCCGGGATTCACCACGAAGGGCTCACCGGTCGCCTCGTTGATCAGGATCTCCCCGTTCTTATCGAGGGTGTACTCCGGACCGGCGAACTGCGCGAAGCCCGAGAAAGCCATACCGCCGTCGATGAAGAGGTTCAGGTCGCTGAAGAGGAACTTCGATTTGATCAGCGCCAGCTGCTCCGGACCGGTGAAGGGGATCCGAAACTCCAGGTTGGAAATGAGCAGCTTGCTACCGATCAGCTCGTTGATATTGCGGCCGGCCGCGTCGAGGGTGGTCACCGCCGCGTTGGCGTTCAGGCCGCGCATGTACCAGGGACTGCCCACATAGAGAGGGAAGAGGTCGTTGCCCTGCTGTCCGTAGCGTCCGTAGTGGAGCGCCCGGAAGGCCAGTGCCCCCTTGCCCAGCCATACATAGCGGCGGAAGTCCGCGTTCACGGCCGTGAAATTAAATTCCCCCAGGTACTGGTCCATGCCCAGCCGGTAGCGATGACCGCGGATCGGAGCCGTGAGGCCGAAGTCCGCATTATCGCCCACCAGCGCCACGCCGCCGTTGAAGAGGTTGAAGCTCTCCTGTTCCAGTTCCTTGCGCCGCTCGGGCTGCACGCTGGCTTGTACCGGATAGCCGGTTACGGGATTAAAGTAACGGGCGTACTCATCCACGCGGTTGCTGTAGTAGCTCGCATTCAGACTGCCCTCCAACCG
>JBGTHX010000569.1:0-3720 GCA_041746055.1 Lewinella sp.
GGGTGCAGGAATACACTCCGGTAAAAGCGCGGTTCGTCCTGGTAAAAGATCACCTCCACCGGCTCGGCGGGACCTTCGTACAACGTGCCGTGGATGGCCCGGTCCGGAAAAACGGCCTGCCCCAGCGCCTTCGCGCGGGAGGCGGGCAGCAGGGCGGCATCCGCCGGCACCTCAAAGGCGTACTCCGGTGCGGACAGCGACTCGATCTCCTCCTTAAACACCCAGCCGGCACCGGTCAGGCTGACGAGCAGCACGATGATGCCAGTGGCCAGTCCGAGGTACTTATGGGCGGCCAGGAAGATGCGAAAGCGTTTGGTATTCCGTTTCATGGGCGGAAGTGGATCTAGCGAAAACGATACGTGACCGCCAGGCGGCCGTTGATGCCCGGCTCTGACTGCCAGTAGAGGTAGCTGCCGTAGTTGGCACCCGAGTAGAGGTATTCGTCGAGCAGGTTATTGACGTTCAACTGTACACCGAAGCGGTCGTTCCTCCAGAAAAGGGCTCCGTCCGTGCGGAAGTAGTCGGGCAGGTCGGTCTGATTGTCGGCTCCCCACGTCCAGGTGGAGCGGTTGATCTGGTACTGGTAGCCGAGGGAGGCGCCAAAGCCGGCAAGCGGCGTGCTTGCGGGGAAGGCGTAGGTCAGCCAGCCGTTGGTCACGTGCTCGGCGTGGCCGGCCACTTTGGTGCCGATGCGGGTCGGGTTGGAATCTTCGGTGATCTCCACGTCGGTATTGGCGTAGTTAAGGATCAGGTTCAGGCCCGGGTAGACTTCTCCCTGCAGGTCAAATTCATAGCCCTTAGAGCGGATCTCGCCCAGCTGGATAGAGAACATCGTGTTTTCGGGGTCGGTGACCAGCACGTTGCGCTTTGTAATGCGGTACGCGCCGAGGGCGGCGCGCAGTTTCCCGTCAAAGAAGGACTTCTTGATGCCCCCCTCGATATCGCGTGCCCGCACCGGGTCGAAGGGCTCATCGTTGGCGCTGACCCCATTATTTGGCAGAAAAGACTCGTCGTAGAGCGCGTATACAGCCAGGTCGGGCAGCACATCGTAGCTGAGGCCCACACGGGGGGTGAAGGTATTGTCCGCCAGCTCCTTACCCACGGATTGCAGGTTGGTATAGCGGCCCGCCAGGGTGAGGCGCAGCCGGTCGTCAAACAGGCCAAGCTCATCCTGGAAGTAGATGGCCGTGGACTGAAAGCCGTTGTAGGGGTCGGGGTAGCGGTCACGCAGGTCCAATGAGCGATCAAATTCGAGCGCCCCGAAGGTCCCATAGACCGGGTCATAGATGTTGAAGGGCGTCTCCTCCGTCTGTGACTGGTAGAAATCAGCGTAGTATTCCTTATCCGTATAGTCAATCCCGGTAAGGATCGTGTGGCTCACCTTCCCCGTGCGCGCCGTGCCGTTTAGGAAGACCTGGCCGTAGTTACCGAGCGACCGGGCATCCCAGAGAGAAACGCTGCGGTAGGCGTCACCGTTTTCTTCCAGGCTGCCGATCCAGGCCGAATATCCCTCCTGCGCGTAGTCAAGGCGGGCTAGCTGTACGGTCGCCTGCCAGTTGGGAGAAAACCGGTGGTTAAGGTTAAGTAGGCCCATTGTTTCGGCCATGTCGGTGGCAGGGTAGTCGGTGTCGACGAAGCGGAAGTTGCGGTCCAGGCTACCGTAGCCCGCCACTACGGGTGCGAAGGTATAGGCGGAGCCTAGATAGCTCTCGGCCCACTGGTGGGTGAGCTCACCGGAAAGGGTGGTACGGTCGGAAATGCGGTAAGTAAGGGCCGGTGCGATGGCCAGCCGCCGGGCATCTTCGTTGCCGAGGTGAGTATCGGATGTCTGGTACATGCCGTTCATGCGGTAGAGTAACTTGCCATCCTTCGACAACTTACCGCCCAGGTCAAGGGCGCTGCGGTAGAAATCGTAGCTGCCGGCCATGAGGGTCACCTCCCCGAGGGACCGGTCCGTGGGTTTTTTCGTTACCACGTTGTATAGCCCCCCCGGCTCTCCGGCCGCAAGCATAAAGCCAGCGGGACCCTTTACGAACTCAATGCGTTCCACGAGGCTCATATCTTCGGACAGCGGACCCCAGCTGTCGCTTACGTTGAAACCGTTGCGAAAGGCCGGAATCCGGAAACCACGCATATTGATCCGGGCGAAGTTGCCCCAGTGCTCCAACATGGTCACGCCGCTTACGTTGCGCGACAATCCCTGCATAATGTTGGTTATCTGCTGGTCACGGACCAGTTCTTGACTGATGACCTGAATGTTCTGCGGCAACTTGGCGATCGGTGTCTGCAGGCGTAGCGAAGCAGATGCTCCCGAAGTTACGTACGCATCGCGGCCGCCGAGCACGACGATCTCGGAAAGCTGCTCGTCCTGCACCCGCAGGCACAAATGAGCAACCTGCGTGGTCTCGCCGGCCCGGACAGTAACGTCCATGCGCTCGTTAGTCAGCCCAATTCCCGAAAACAGGAGAACGTGAGCGCCCACCGGTACTCGCTCCAGATAGTAGTTCCCATCGGCGTCGGTTTGTCCGCCGCGAGTGGTACCCTGCAGGCTCACGTGGACGAACTGCAGCGGCTGCCCGGCTTCATTGGCTACGGAGCCCGTTATAATACCCTGTTGCGCCAGTAGGCCGGTCGAGAGCAGCAGGAGAAGAAGAGGAAGTAGTTGCATTATCCTTAAATTTATTTAGACTTAGTCCATATAAAAACAAAGGTAAATAAGTTTTGGGAGTGAGCAAGCTCGGTCAGCTAAATTCATCCTGGTTATTCCCAGCAGATGTTACTAGATTTCACACCCGCTCCCCCACCCCCCGGTGCGCTCGGTCAAACGCCTCCACCGTCAGAACCTGCGCGGTGCGTACGTAGATGTCCGTCGTGTTCGACTGCTCGTGGCCGAGCAGCGGCCCCAGCTCCTCCCTTGTCATGCCGGCCTCCGTCAGCAGCGTCGCCCGGGTATGCCGGAGGGTGTGGGGCGTCACCCGTTTTTCGATCCCCGCCGCGATGGCCACTTGGTCGACCAGCTGCTGGATACGCCGATCCGAATAGGCCTTGCCCTGCCGGCTGCGGAACAATGCCCCGGATTTCCGGTCGCCCAGGTGCAGCCGCAGCATTCCGGCCAGCTCCGCACTGATGATTACCTCGCGGCGCTTGTCCCCCTTACCAGCCCGCACGACGAGCCGCCGCTGGTCGTACATGAAATCCCGCGCTTGCAGGCTGGTGAACTCGTTTACGCGCACGGCCGACTCGTAGAGCGTCTGCATCATCAGGGTAACCTTGGGCTCCTCCCGCCCGGCCGCCTTGAGGAAGGCCCGCAGGTGCTCCACGCTAAGGCGCTTGACCGTGTTGCGACCACGTCGCTTTGGAGGCGAAAGGTCCAGTTCCTTGCGCACTTCCCGGAAGACGTGCTTGGTCTGGTCGTAGGTCTCCAGACCGGACTTCCGAAGCAGGCGGGCGACTTGTTTGGCGAGGGCGGTTACGTCTTCCATGAAAGCTCTGTATATAAAGGACTTGGGCGGTCAGTGAACTGGGAGGGTGTTTGTCCGAAATGGGGACTAGTTGAATGGGCTACCAGCCCCGGTCATCCCGGGCTTTTGCCAGCGTTGCCCGCTGCTTTTCCGTGCGGCAGAACGTGGTCATCAGTTCCGGAACCTTGTCCGTCAGTCGTTCCAGGAGTTCTTCCGACGTGTAGCGATCCTCCTGCAGGGACTGACTCAGCACCTGCAG
>JBGTHX010000570.1:0-1848 GCA_041746055.1 Lewinella sp.
GTCCACCACCTGCCACTGCTGCCGCTGCGCTGTAAGTTGTGCCCGGCCTTCATCAGTGATCCGGTAGTACTTACGTCTACGGCCGTTCTCCGCCCCGGACCATTTCGCCGCAACATAGCCTTGGCGCTCAAGCCGGTGCAGCACGGGGTAGAGCATACCGTCGGTCCACTGTAGGTGCCCCCCCGACAACTCGGCCACCCGCTTGATGATGGCGTACCCGTAACTGTCGCCCTCAGCAAGAATCGCCAGCACAAGCGGCGTGGCAGAAGCAGCAACCAGATCCTTACCAAGGTCCATACGTAGAAGTATTATACATCGCAGTTCTATGTATGCAACCACCCTGATCTCAAGGGCCTCGATTGATGAGTAGAGCCTGCTGCACTGGGTTCCGAGTGGAAGTCGCCACCGCCCCGCAGAGAATCATTCCGGTGTTGAGACGCACTGGAGACACACCCGGTTTGTCCCGTGATCGGAACCTTAACTATGTAATCCGGCAATCTCCAGGGCCGGCGGTATCTACCTCTAAGTAAGCCCCCGAAAACCCGTAATCTTGTAACAACCAAAGAGCTTTGCAGCTTTTTGCTCCACCGAAAGCATTTCCGGTACGTCTCTCCAGAAGATGACGAGAGCGTCGCCGTGAACCTGCCCGAGCGCGAAGTGCGGGGAAAAAGTGACCACCCGCATACGGTGAAGAGGTCCTGAAGGCTTGAATCGGCCATCTTCACTCTTGACCCGGACCTGGCTACACATGCAATCGCTCATCTCCCGGATTCTTCACAATCGCACCTCGCTTCTTCCGGCGATCCTGCTATTTTGTTCCGCCAGCACCGGAATCGCTTATGCCCAGCGTCTCTCCTTCGGAGTTGTGGCTGGCACAGGTCTGACCGACAACTTCCCTCTTTTCGAAATCTCGTCTCCCGCTGATGCTTTCGGCAACCCCGCCAGCCTCTTCCGGCATCAATCCGGTTCCCGCAGCCTGATCCTCGGCGCAACAATCGAAGCGCAACTAGGCCGAACATTCTCGATCGAGGGAAGTTTCCTGCACCGTCCGATGAGGGCCAAGGTGAGCTTCAGGGAATTTGTCCCGGATGGGTCAGGCCGAATGACGATAGAGGAATTCACTGCGGTGCGTGCGTGGGAGTTTCCAGTGCTCCTGAAGTATTCGTTTCCTTCCCCCTTTACCCGCCTCCGTCCATTTTTGGCGGTTGGCCCCTCCTTCCGAACCCAGGAGGATCCGCAAGCCACAGAGCCGTCTCAGATCGGAATTTCGGTCGGCGCCGGCGCCGCCTATAGCTGGAGGTTCCTACGGGTAGAGCCTACGCTTAGATACACCAGGTGGGCCAGAGAATCCATCTATCCGCGCTACGCAACCAAGCCTGATCAATTGGAGTTGCTAACCACCATCGCGTTTCAGACCGCTCCGGCGCAGCGCCGTTTGGCTGGCCGCAAGGTGGAGGTCGGAGCCATCGCAGGTTTGGCGGCTACGAACGGCTTTGCGAGGGAGCGCGACGGCACTCTCATCGACGAGCGACCGGGATATCTGATCGGCCCTATGGTACAAGCTTCTCTCGTGGGTAATTGGGCGGTAGAGGTAGATGCGTTTTTCGGCTCTGCGCGAGAATCTGACAAGGTGCCCATTTTAAGCGGCTTTCCGGAAAGCGACCAGTTCGGTGTTCAACGACGCCATCCGCTGAGCCTTCAGCAGCAAGTACCGTAGGTTGCTGTAGCCACGCCCTCGGCGCATCAGGGACTTGATGTTTCCGTTCACCGCCTCCACGACGCCGAAGGGAACCTTCGTGTGGCAGTAGTTTAAAATGCCCTCCTGGTGACGCAGTAACATCCCGGCTA
>JBGTHX010000571.1:0-8511 GCA_041746055.1 Lewinella sp.
ACCCGAAGGCGTGGGTAGCGTGGTCCACTTCCCCCCAGAGGTTGCCGCCGCCTACGCGGACGGTGTTGTCGGACGGGTCCACGCGGACGAACTTCATGCCCGACAGGTCGATCACCATGCCATCGTTGCACAGGCCCAGCCCGCCGCCGTTGTGGCCGCCGCCCCGGACGGCGATGGGGATGCCCTGCTCCCGCCCGTAGTTGACCGCCGCGATGACGTCGGCCACGTCCACGCACATCACCAAGAAGGCGGGGCGCTTATCGATCATCGCGTTGTACACCTTGCGGGTGTCGTGGTAGTGGTCGTGCTCGGGGGTGACGATGGTGCCGCGGAGGCGGTCGGCGAGGGAAGCGAGCGGATTAGCGGGTAAGGTAGCGGTAGCCATAGGGGAATGCGGGTTGGTGGGTGTGGGTGTGTAGCTCACTAAAGTTAGTCCCCACCTTCCCCCGCGGCTTTCACGGATCGTTCTAATGCTGGTAGCTGCGATTCACCCACGCGCTGGGCACCTGGCCGTAGCGCGCCTTGAACGCCCGCGTGAAGTAGGACGGGCTGCTGAAGCCAACCGCATAGCCCACCTCGGCGACCGTTGCCCCCTCGGCTCTCAGCAGGTTCAGGCTCCGGTGCAGGCGTATCCGCCTGATGAACTCCTGGGGCGAAAGGTCCAACAGCCTCGTCAGAGTCCGGTACGCCGTCGCTTTGCTGGTCCCCAGGCGGGACGCCAGCCGGGCGACATTGAAATCCGCGTTGGCCATCTCCGCCTCCACGGCGGACAGGGCGCGGCTCAGAAACTCCAGCTGTTCCGGCGACAGTACCGTAATCCCGGTATGCTCCAGGCCGTCGGCAGACTCCTTCGCCATCGCCAGGGTGTCCGCATCGACGAATAGGTGGTTGGCCATTCCCAGGCGCGCCAGGCTCCGCAGCCGCTGCTTCGCCTGCGCGAACGGGTGCGTGCTTTCCGGATCGAGGACTTGATCCGTTACGACTCCCAACGTGAATTCCGGGGGGCGGACGGATCGATTGAGCAGCTTGGTCAGTGCCCCGGCGCACGCCAGGGCGCGGTCGGCCGCAGAGAAGTACGCCAGGATCTCCGCGCCGGGTAGCGGAACGACGTGGCCGTCCTCCAGGCGGATCAGCTGTTCGATCTCCTTCCCGATTCGCTCCCGGTCCCCTCCCCCACCGGTCATATCCAGGCGCAACAGTGTCCGATAGCCGGGGTCCAGGGCGCCGGATTCGCCGTAGGCGAGATGATCCTTGCGGCTGCCCAGCAGCAGGAACCGCGACTCGGCCTCGCTGAGCTCCACGATGTTGCAGGCGGTCATCCCGTGTGACTCCCGGTGGACGGCGTGGCAGGCCGCCTTGTTCGGTCCGCGCATCAGGCAGAAAACCTTCTTGTTCGTGGTATCCACCCAGTACTTGAGCTGCTGCACCTTGTGCCGTTCCTCGACCTTCAGATCCTCCATGTGTGCTTCCGCCACGTCCGCGGCGAGCAGCTCCTTGGTGTCCATCACGTGAATATCCATGTATAGCGGCATAGCGGTGAATTATCTACGAGCCTTCTTCGGGCGGCGGGGCGCGGGTGCTGGGCTCCTCTCTAAGTTAAGGTATAGGAGGGTAGGTACCTCACGCCGGCACGAATTCGCCCTGGGACTACATCAGGTAGAAGTCCTCTTCCTCCACCTCGGCGAAGAGATCCTATGCGCGCGGGGACCGGGAGTCGTTCACGATGGCACCCCAGATCTTACACGACGGCAGGATAGAGGTGATGCGGCGGAAATAGGTAAGGTCTATTGCAGAGCCGCGGAGTTACGCCGAGGCTCGAAGCGCATCCAAAATTCGTGCAATCTGTGGTAAACCCTAAAGCCGCGAAGCGGCCAACCCATCACCCCCGCACCGCCTTGCCGAGCGGAGCCTTAGCCCCCCCACTACGCTCCCCGTGGTACTTCAGCGCGTACACCGACTTATAAGCCGAAGCATCTTCCTCCAACGTCGCCAGCTCCTCCCGGGTACCCTCGGAGAGGTACGGCAGCAGGGGCTGGTCCACGGCAAACAGGCGGGGGATGCTGCGCTGGATCTTGCGGTCCCACGCCTCGTAGTGCTTGTCGAAATCGCCGGGACCAATGCGCTTGCGGCAACCGGCCTTGCTGCACACCAGCTCCATCTCCACGTCGAGGTTGAAGATGCCGTACTCGTCGGTGATCTGCTCGCCGGCCTTGATGGGGCGGATCGCCATCTCGAAGCCGTAGCCGGTGCTGATCGTGTTGCAGTCGCAGCAGTGGTTGACGTACTTGGCGAAGTCCCAGCTCACGATGCGGTGGCCGTGCTCGTCGATGTAGGAGTACTTGTCGATCACATCGCGCATCTCCGGACCGTGGCCGGCGTAATCCTGCGGGGTGATCACCAGCTCGAGGCCGTCCTTGACGTAGACGATGGTGCCCTCAGGCAGATCAGCCGTGGCGAAGACGCCGTAGCCGATGGTATCGTTGATGAATTGCAGTCGGGTATTCGGGTGAATCATCGGGACCGCGGGAGTTGGTTAGGGGCCGCGGGTGGATAAAAGTAGTCTTTCGAGCGAAACGGCATGAAAAATTTTCACCCCCCGCCAAAAATGGAAAAAGCCGCGGGATCATCCGCCGCTCCAGCTGCTTGAGCATGCGGGAGATCGCCTCGCGACACGTTCAGGTCACCGGCGATGCCGCGGTACGTAGCCTCCACGCCGGGAGTACGCCCCGAGCACGAACTGCTGCCAGCTCGGAAAGCGCATGCAACTGGAAAAGCACTGCACCGGCAGCCCGAGGATGCGCGCGTCCTCCGCGGCCACGGCCCGGATCTCGCTGCCCCCTCCGTTAGCCTGCCCGTCGAAGGTCATGGCGCAGCTGTCGCCCGCGGTAAGGTAGTAGAGGAAGAGCTCCGCGTCGTCATCGGACTGCCGGCTGATCTTGATGCTGCCCTCTAGCACGAGGGGGATCATGCGGATCGGGTCGCCGTAATCCATGATGACCGTCCCGCGGGAAAACTGGTGGACCCGGCCCTGATCGGCCAGGAGGCGGCGCAGTCCTTCCTCCCGGAAGCCGGGGAAGCTGCTCCGGACTTCTTTGTCGGATAAATGGGTGGACATAGGTATTTTTCTGATACCCTAACGCAGTCCCGGCGACCGGATTGCCAATCCGCGCCTAGAACAGCACCACCCAGCCCGCTCCGAAGTAGCTGCCGCGCATCACCGGACCCACGCCCGTCTGCTGGAAGTAGTTGTTGTTGATGTCCTGCGGACGGCCCTCGCCCTCGTCGCCTTTGCGGTAGGCGTAGAAGAGGGAGAGCTTGAAGTCCGGGTTGAAGTAGAGGTTCGCGCCGATGTCGATCCCCAGGTCCGACCCGGAAAACGACTGCGTAAGCGCGGCATTGGCGATCCCGTCCACCGTAGTCGGTGACCGGAGGAACCAGTAGCTGACGACCGGCTCCAGCACCCGCGCCCCGCCGGCGTCGATGTTGTAGCCCACCCGCAGGTAGCCCGTCCGGCCCTTGGTGCGGGTGGTGGCGTCGCCGTCGGGCGTGTTGCGGCGGAAGAAGTGGTAGTCGCCGTCTATGTGCAGTCCGGCCGTATTATAGAGGAGCTCGAAGCCCAGCATCCGGTTGCTGCCGAAGGCGTCGGTCTGCCCCTGCCGGGCCCCGGATACGCTCAGCGTCAGTCCGTCCCGCTTCCCGAAGTAGTTGACGCGGTGGACCAGCGAGTACTTCTCGTTCTCGAGATCGCCGACGTACACCGATAGGCGGGTGCTCCACAGCGGACTGAACTGCAGCCCCGTCGAGTTTCCCGCGTACGCCTGGAAAACCGGGTTCTGCAGCGCCGTTTCGTAGCTGAGGTGGATGCCCGGCGCGACGTCGTGGAGCTGTCCGGCCAGCAACAATCCGGTGGCCCGCCCCGGCCCGGTGCCCGTGAGCTGCCGGCGCACGTAGTTCTGCGACCACGCCTTCTCGAAGCTGTTGCTCCGCAGCGCCGCCGTCGAGCTCTCGCGGCCCACGGGCGGCGGAAAGTAGCCGGCGACGACGTAGAGCCGGTCCGGCCGCTTCGACACCTGGTACTGCAAAAAGGCATTCCAGAGCCGTATGAGGGGCGAGGCGCCGTTGTTGCCGCCCGTCTGGGTGGCGGCCAGCACGTCGTGGCCCACTAGGTCCAGGGCGGCGGTGATGTTGAAGTTGAGCCGCTCGTAGGGCTGCCCGGTGATGATGAAGCGGCTGCGGCGGATCTGGGCGTTGAGGCGATTGTCGGCCTTGACGTACAGCCCGGTGCTCTCGTCGTACACCCGCATATTCTGGGAGTAGGTGGCCCAGAGTTGCAGGCCGATGCTGGTCTTGACCTTATAGTCCGTCAGCAGTTTGGCCAGGCGGGTGCTGTCCTGCTGGGCCCCGAGGACGCTGAGAAAGGCGATACAAATGAGCAACAGGAAGCCTCTCAACATGGTCGGGGGGGGGGATTTACGGTAACGCGGGCGGGCCCAAAGTCCGAATAATTCCGCGGACGGCCCCGGCATCACTCCACCCGCACCCCGCGCGTGGTAAAGGAAATCCCCTGCTGCCCGTAGGTGGAGATGAAAACGCCCTCCAGCAGCGGTTCGTGCAGACCGGGGCGCGTGGCCCACTCGAAGTAGAAATTGTCACCCGTGCCGCCCTCGCGATCGTGGCTGTCGATAATGATCGCGACGGTCTCCAGCGGCGCGAGGTGGATGGGTTGCTCGAAGTAGGTGCGCACCAGCTCGCCCCCGGTGCCGTAGTAGCGGGCGCTGCTGAGGTAGATCGAGTCGCGGGGATTGATGTTCCGGATGCTGATCGTGCCGGTGAGGTCGAATTTGCGGTGCTCGGATTCGGTATAGATCTGGCTGTAGCTCGAGAGGTAGGTGGCCCCCGTGCTCAGCGAGTCAGTGGGCAGTTCGGCCCGGCGAATGTCCCAGTTGTTGGGGTCCACGGAGCTGTACTCCGGAGGCTTTGGCTCACAGGCGAGGAGGGTGGCGAACAGGGGGAGGATCAGGAGCCGGTACATGGCGGGAAGGTACGGCCGGGGCGTCACTTGGGCGGGGGCGCGGGTGCGGGGGGACGTCGCATTGTACTATATTGGCCGCCTTAATACACGACCAATCACCCAATGTATGTTTAACTCCCTCACCGTAGCCGTTGCCGGAGCCGGCTTTATCGGACCCGTTCACGTCGAAGGCATCCGCCGCCTCGGCATTCGCGTCAAGGGCCTCCTGGGCAAGGACCTCGCCGAATCGCAGTCCGCCTGCAAGCAACTCAACCTCGACCACCCCTACGGCAACTTCGAGGAACTGCTGGCCGACGACGAGATCGACGCCGTCCACCTGGCGGTCCCCAACGTGCTCCACTACAGCATGGTGAAGCAGGCCCTGCAGGCCGGCAAGCACGTGATGTGCGAAAAGCCCCTCGCCATGACCTCCGCCGAGGGCGCCGAGCTCGTCGAGCTGGCCCGGCGGAGTAACCTCAAGACGGGCGTGAACTACAACCTCCGCTTCTACCCCATCAACCTGGAGGTGAAAGACCGCCTGGCGGCCGCCGACACCCGCATCTTCGCGGTGACGGGCAGTTATATGCAGGACTGGCTCCTCTACGACACCGACTACAACTGGCGCGTACTCGCCGAACAAGGCGGGGCCCTGCGGGCCGTGAGCGACATCGGCACCCACTGGCTGGACCTCGTCCACTTCCTCACCGGCCTCGAAGCCGAAGCCGTACTGGCCGACCTAACCACCGTCCACGCCCAGCGCAAGCGCCCGATCGGGGAGGTCAGCTCCTTCACCAAGGACTCCGAAAAGCAGCAGGCCACCGAGACCATCGACGTCACCACCGACGACTGCGCCAGCATACTCTTCAAGTTCAGGGGCGGCGGCCGCGGCCAGCTGTTCGTGAGCCAGATCAGCGCCGGCCACAAGAACCAGCTGAAGTACGACATCGCCACCCAGCAGGCCGCCTACGAGTGGAAGTCCGCGCGGCCGAACGAGCTCCTCATCGGCAAGCGCGGCGAAGCCAACCAGCTCCTCCTGAAGGACCCCGGCCTCATGACCGGCACCGCCGCCCCCTACGTCAACTACCCCGGCGGCCACAACGAAGGCTTCCCCGACACCTTCAAGCAGTGCTTCCGCTCCTTCTACAACGACATCCTCGGCAACACCCCCGACGGCGAAGCCCTCTACGCCTCCTTCGAGGATGGCCACCGCGAGCTCGTCCTCTGTGATGCCATTCTGGAGAGCCACAAGCGGCAGGGTTGGGTTTCTTTGTAAGAGGGGAGGTGAGGGTAGAAGGGGTTAAGGAGTTAAGCCATTGATTCCAGGGCCATCCTTAGCCCCTTAACCCCCTTCCCACCCTTACCCCTTTCCCCCTTCCCTACCATGCCCCGCTACGCCCTAACAGACATCCACGGCTGCTCCGCTACCTTCGCGAACCTGCTCCGGCGGATCGGTTTGCGGCGCGAGGATGAGCTGTTTTTGCTGGGCGACTACATCGACCGGGGCCCCGACAGCTCGGGCGTGCTGCAGCACATCTGGCGGCTGGAGGCGGAAGGCTACCAGGTGACCTGTCTGCGCGGCAACCACGAGCAGATGCTGCTCGACGCCTACGCCCAGCGGCGCGCGCCGTGGGATTACGCCCCTCCCCCCGCGGAAGAGGCCCGCACCCTCGCCTGGATGGAGGGACTGGCTTACTACCACCAAACCCCGGGCTACCTGCTCGTGCACGCCGGCCTGAACTTCCGGGAGCCCGATCCCCTGGCCGACACCGAGGCCATGCTCTGGATCCGCAGCTGGGAAGCCGACCTCGACCTGGCCTGGCTGGCCGACCGCACCCTCGTCTACGGCCACACCCCCCGTCCGGTCGCCGCCGTGGCCGAAGAGATCCGCTACGCTTCCGAGCGACAGCTGGTGTGCCTCGATAGCGGCTGCGCGATGCCCCACCCCGGTATGGGCCACCTTTCCGCCCTCAACCTGGATACCGGTGAAGGCTATTTTGAGGCCCGCATTGACTAGGGAAGCTGGGCCTCGAGGCCCGGCCCTTACCTGCCGGGTAGCCAGGCCTGCGGCCTGGCTCCACACCACTAGCTCAGGACACTCGCAATGCTTGCAGACAATACGAGGTCCCCGACAACCACCCTGACGATCCAGGCTTGAAGGGCCAGTCTACAAGCCTGTTCATCCGGGCAATTCCGTGCATCCAAGCCGGGTAGCCAGGCCTGTGGCCTGGCTCCACCCCCCTCGATCAGGACACTCGCAATGCTTGCAGACACTATAAGGTCCCAGACAACCAGCCTGACGATCCAGGCTTGAGGGGCCAGTCTACAAGCCTGTTCATCCGGGCAATTCCGTGCATCCAAACCGGGTAGCCATGCCTGCGGCCTGGCTCCACACTCCTCGATCAGGACACTTGCAAGTCTTGTGGACACTACGAGGTCCCCGACAACCACCCTGACCATCCAGGCTTGGAAAGGCCAGGCTACAAGCCTGTCCGCCCGGGCAAATCCGTGCATCCAAACCGGGTAGCCAGGCCTGTGGCCTGGCTCCACACCTCTACTCAGGACACTCGCAAGTCTTGTGGACACTATAAGGTCCCCGACAACCAGCCTGACGATCCAGGCTTGAAGGGCCAGGCTACAAGCCTGTCCACCCGGGCAAACCCGTGCATCCAAACCGGGTAGCCAGGCCTGTGGCCTGGCTCCACACTCCTCGATCAGGACACTTGCAAGTCTTGTGGACACTACGAGGTCCCCGACAACCACCCTGACCATCCAGGCTTGGAAAGGCCAGGCTACAAGCCTGTCCTCCCGGACAGTTCCGTGCATCTAAGCCGGGTAGCCAGGCCTGCGGCCTGGCTCCACACCCCTCGATCAGGACACTCGCAAGTCTTGCGGACACTATAAGGTCCCCAACAACCAGCCTGACGATCCAGGCTTGAAGGACCAGGCTACAAGCCTGTCCGCCCGGGCAAATCCCAAAAATCCGCGGTGCCCCCCCTCTAAATAGCCTGCAGAATATCGTACTGTGCGATCAAATGCTTCCGCCCGCTCCGGTCCGTAGCCACTACCGCGGGGTTCTCCTTGGTGATGTGGCGGCCGAGCTCGGAGAGCGTCAGGTCGGTAGAGACTTCGGGAAAGGGGGCCCGCATGATGTCGCGGACCGGCTTTTCCGAGTGCTCCATCGGATTCTGGAGGAGGTAGTTGAGCACGTCGGTTTCGGTGATCGAGCCGACCACCTCTTCGCCGTTCAGGACGGGCATCTGGCTGAACTCGTGCTCCTTCATGGCACGGAGGGTGTCGCGGACGGTATCGTCGCGGGAAATTCCGGTGAAGGAGGCCTGCTTTTTGTGGTTGATGAGGTCGCGCACCTTCAATTCGGAATCGAGGAAACCGCGGTCGCGCATCCAATCGTCGTTGTAAATCTTGCCGATGTAGCGGCTGCCATGGTCGTGGATCACCACTACGACGAGGTCATCGGGCTTCAGGTCATCTTTGAGTTGGAT
>JBGTHX010000572.1:0-1571 GCA_041746055.1 Lewinella sp.
GGGCGACTACGCCCTCTCCGACCTCATCGGCGACCTGCCCACGGAGGAGCGGATCTACCGCTTCCGCTGCGTCGAGGCCTGGTCGATGGTCATCCCCTGGAACGGGTTCGAGCTGAACAAGCTCTTGGCGAAGATCGGCGTACAGGAGGGGGCGAAGTACGTGGCCTTCGAGACGGCGGTTCTCCCGGATGTGATGAGCGGCGTGAAGCTTCCGATCCTTGACTGGCCGTATCGCGAGGGCCTGCGCCTCGACGAGGCGATGCATCCGCTGACGATCATGGCGACGGGGCTCTACGACAAGCCGATCCCGAACCAGAACGGCGCGCCGATGCGTCTGGTGGTGCCATGGAAGTACGGGTTCAAGTCGATCAAGTCGATCGTTCGTATCTCGCTGGTGGAGGAGGAGCCCGTCGCCACCTGGAAGCAGACCAATCCGCAGGAATACGGATTCTATTCGAACGTGAACCCCGATGTGGATCATCCGCGCTGGTCGCAGGCAAGCGAGCGGGTCATCGGCAGCGGCCTGTTCGGCGGTCGCAAGGACACCTTGCCGTTCAACGGCTACGTCGAGCAGGTGGCCGGGCTCTACGACGGCATGGACTTGAAGGCGAACTTCTGAGCCGATGACGACCGCCGTCGCCCTGGGCCCTCGTCTCTCGGGCCTTGCCCGGAAGGTGCCGACCTGGCCGGTCTACGTCTTGGGCTCGCTGCCGGGGGTTTGGCTCATCTGGAAAGCCGCCTTTGCCGGCGGCTACATCGATCCGGTCAAGGCGCTCGAGCTGGAGCTCGGGCTCCTCTCGCTCCAGTTCCTTCTGGCCTCCCTGACGATCACGCCGCTGATGCGCTTCGCGCGCGTGAACCTGCTGAAGTTTCGCAAGGCGCTCGGCCTGCTCGCCTTCGGATACCTCTGCCTGCACTTCCTCACTTGGCTGACGCTTGATCTGCAGCTTCGATGGGGCATGGTCGGGGCCGACATCGTCAAGCGCCCCTACATCACCGTCGGATTTGCGGCCTTCCTGCTGCTCGTCCCCCTCGCGGCAACGTCCTGGCAGGGGGCTATTCGCCGGATGGGCGCGCGGGCGTGGGGGAAACTGCACAGGCTCGTCTATCTCGCCGTGATCCTGGGTGGCGTGCACTTCGTGATGCAGGAGAAGGTCTGGACGCCGGAATCTGTCACCTACCTGCTGACCGCCGTCGGACTCGTCGGCCTGCGACTCGTCTGGATCCGCCGCTGGTAGGACGACCGCAGCCCGCTATTTCAGGGCCGCCGCAACTTTCCGATGCGCCGCCGGCCTAGAGGGCAATTTTCTTGCCTCATTTTGGCTCTCTTTAGGGCAAGAAAAACCGCCCTGCTGATCGACTCCTGAAGAAAAAACCGGAAATCATGGCCCGTAAGTAATTGTATTTATGGTAATTTCTTAAAAGCTCCAAAAAAAATGCATCTTTCGTTCAGAAACCGCTTGCGGCCTCCGGCCCCTGACCGTAAATCCCCTCTCACCGGCGGCGCAGAGGCGCACAACGGAACGCCAGACGGAACGACGGAGCGAACGCTTCGAAGGGCCTGAAGCAGC
>JBGTHX010000573.1:0-2117 GCA_041746055.1 Lewinella sp.
GCCGGCAAAGAGCACGTTGCGGATGTCGGCGGTGGTGTAACTGGGCATGTGCGTGAAACTCCCATAACCGCGCGCGGCGGGCGCGCGTTTGCACGTAGATTCCGACGCGCGCGAGCTGGGAGACGTCCCGAGTCGTGCGGGGCGGTCAGTATAAGGTGCCGGGAACGGCGGGCAAGGATTCCCGGCAAACTTGCAGTCTGCGCGGTCGCTGCTACAATTCCCGCCCCTAACGCGTTCTCGAAACACGGAGTATTTGACGATGCCACGACCCGGAGCCCCCCGCGAGCGGCGGGACCTTCGGGAGTAAGATTAGTGATGAGTGCCCCCCGGGCAGAGGGTAACCTAAGTTGTTTGGCCTGGGCGTCGTTGATGCCCTGGATCCACACGCCGAGCACGGCGCGCTGCACCTCGCCGTAGTCGCGCAGGTCGTTCAGCACCCGTCGGGCCAGGTTGCCGGGTATGGCAAAGGCGTAGCCCTCGTGGCGCCCGCTGTTGGTGATGATGGCGGTGTTGATGCCGATCAGTTCGCCCGCGGTATTTACCAGGGCACCGCCGCTGTTGCCGGGATTGACGGCGGCGTCGGTCTGGATGAAGCTCTCGATGCGGTCCTCGGTACGGAGCACGTCGATGCTCCGCCCCTTCGCCGAGACGATCCCGGTGGTGACGGTGCTATTTAGGCTATAGGGATTGCCGACGGCCAGTACCCATTCCCCCACCCGCAGGCTGTCGCTGTTCCCGAAGTCTACGGTAGGCAGATCGACCGCGGCGATCTTCAGCAACGCCAGGTCCGTGCTTTCGTCCACGCCCACGATACGGGCGTTGAATTCGCGGCGATCCTGCAGCATGACGCGCACGCGGCGCGCCCCTTCGATCACGTGGTTATTGGTGGCGATGTAGCCGTCCGGGGAGATAATGACCGCCGAGCCCGTGGTCACGCTGCCGCTGCCGCCCATCAGTCCGTCGCGGAGAAAAGAGCGCACCGAAACCACGGCGGGCGTGACCTGCTCGGCCGCGGTGGTGAAGTCGGTAGGCGTGCTGCTGGCGAAGGTGCGCAGTCTGAGGTCTTCTCGGCTGGGGTTGACGATCGGGGCCGCATCGTTGCCCTCCCCAAACAGCAGCCTGCCCCCCAGCACGCCCAGACAGGCGGAGAGAAAACAGGCCGAGACGAGGGTGAGCAAACTGCGGTTAAACATGCCCCACCTCAACGCCCGGCCTTCCGCGATTGTTACTCGGGCAACCTATCCTACCTTCGTGCCGTGATGAAATTCCAACCCGCCGACCCCGACAATCCTCCCTCCAGCAACATCTTCGGCTGGCGTATTTCGCTCATCGGACTGGCCGCGATGGCACTTCTGGGCGGCCTGGCCGCCTACCGCACCTACTCCCTCGACGTGCCCGTAGGCTTCGAGGATCCCCTCGAGCAGCCCGAATCCAAGAACTACTACCGGGAAAAAGCGGACCGGGAAGCCGCTACCCTCGATTCCCTCCGTAAGCAACAGCAGAAGGAATGATCCTACCCTTCCACAAATATGAGGGCGCCGGGAACGACTTCATTCTGGTTGACGACCGGTCCGGCAACTACCGCCCCGTGCTGGATGCGCCGACTGTTGTCCGCCTCTGCGACCGCCACTTCGGCATCGGTGCCGACGGACTCATGCTGCTGGTGCGCGCGCCGGAGCCCTACGATTTCGAGATGCTCTACTTTAACGCCGACGGCAGCGGAAGCACCCTCTGCGGCAACGGCGGACGCTGCATCGTGCGCTTTGCCGCCGACCTGGGCATCGAGCGCCAAGTGTACCGCTTTCTCGCGTCCGACGGCCCCCACGAGGCCTCCCTGGTGGAGGGGGGCGGTGTCGCCCTCGGTATGACGGACGTCAGGAACATCACGAGCCAGGGAAGCGACCTCGAGATCTATACCGGTAGCCCCCACTACCTCCGCTTCGTGGACGACCTGGAGGAGATCGACGTAGTAGGAGAAGGTCGGGCGCTACGGCAGTCGCCCTCCTACCAGCCGGCCGGTATCAATGTCAATTTCGTGCGCACTACACCGCAGGGCCTCGAGATCGCTACCTATGAGCGCGGGGTGGAGGACGAGACCCTGGCCTGCGGCACGGGCG
>JBGTHX010000574.1:0-2274 GCA_041746055.1 Lewinella sp.
GGTGCCGGGCGAAGCCGGCTCCGGTGACTCCTGCCCGCAGCCGAGCAGTCCGCCGAGGGCCACCCCGCCGAGTCCGAGGGTACACTGCCGCAGGAAGAAGCGGCGGCTCTGGAAGGCGGCGTTTCTGAGGCGCGCCTCTTCGGGGAGGGTCAGCTTGCTCATGACTTGGTCAGGAATTCGTCGAGGTTGAAGAGGACGTTGACCACCAGGAAGAGGGCGGCCTCGCGGTCGCCGTCGTTCTGCGACAGCGCGTCTTCGTAGAGGTGAAGCAGGCTCTCACGGTCCGCCTCCCCGATGGGGCGGTAGAGCAGCCGCTCGTGGAGTTCGTCGATGGCTTCGGTCGGGGTTTCGGTGGAGGCCAGCACGGTGTCGGCGAGGCGCTGCATGCCCTCCACGAAGGCCGGGTCGTTCAGGACGGCCAGCGCCTGCAAGGGGGTATTGGTTTCGGTGCGCTGTGACAGGCAGACCTCCCGGGTGGAGCCGTCGAAGGTCGTCATACCGGGGTACAGCACGGAGCGCCGCAGGTAGGTGTACACCGCGCGGCGGTAGCGGTCCTCGCCCGGACTCGTCTCCCACTTCAGGCTGCTATACGGGATATAGTCCCACAGGCCTTCGGGCTGGGGCGGCATCACTCCGGGACCGTACATCTTATCGCTGAGTAGCCCGGATACGGCCAGCATCTGGTCGCGCAGTTCCTCCGCCGTGAGGCGGCTGCGGGGTCCGCGGGCCAGCAGGTCGTTGTAGGGGTCGGTATCGAGTAGTTCGGGGCGGTTGACGGACGACTGACGGTACGTATTCGAGCTTACGATCAGCTTGATCAGCCGCTTCACGCTCCAGTCGAGCTCGGTAGCAAATTGGACCGCAAGCCAGTCGAGGAGTTCGGGCTGGGCGGGTTTTGCGCCCTGGCTGCCGAAATCCTCGGGGGTGGGCACCAGTCCGCGCCCGAAGAACTCCGCCCAGATGCGGTTGACCGTCACGCGGGCCGTCAGGGGATTTTCCGGACTCACCAGCCAGCGGGCGAAGGCTAGGCGGTTGGTGTCCTCCGCTTCCAGCGGGGGCAGGATCTCCGGTACGCCGCCCTTTACTTCCTGGGCGTCCACGAGCCAGTTGCCCCGGTCGAAGACGTGGGTGGTGCGGCTCAGCTCGGGTGGGTTCTCGCTCATCACCGGCACCTCCAGGGAGTCACGGGCGGTGGCGATATCCGGGATCAGCGCTTTGACGGCTGCATACCCCGCGTCGCCGGCATCCGGCAGCCGGGGCTGGGGGTAGATGGTGTAGATCTCGATCAGCGGCAGTTCGGGATCGGTTGCTTCGGCGGCCCGCACCACGAAGGCGAGGCGGTGGGTGCCGCGCATCTCCGGCATCGGGAACACCTTATTCTGGTATCCGTGGGGATCGGGGAGGTCCAGCTCGGTGACCAGCGCTCCGTCTACCGCGTCCAGTCGGATCTCCAGTTTGCTGGGCCGCTGCACCCGCAGGATCAGGTGCAGGGCGTCGATCCCGTCCACCTCCCGGGCGGGTAGCAGGAAGGAATTATCGGGGCGCAGGACCATGAAGTCCTCGTCCGCCCGGTCGGTAAAAACTCCGCCGACGACGTCCTCGAAGAAGTAAGGCCGGATGAGGGGTTCCTTGGTGCGCAGTGCCCGCCGCCACTGGGCCACCTGCTCGGGGCTGCCGTGGTAGTCGACCCAGCGCTGTACGCTGTCGATCTTCTGCTGCACGGCCGCGGTGGGGATGCCGATCACGGGCTTTTCGAAGACGTGGTCGTGGTCGGAGGTATTGTTGAACAGCGCGTAGCTCGTGTAGAATTCCTCGTGCCGGATCGGGTCGTAGGGGTGGCTGTGGCACTGTACGCAGGCCATGGTCAGTCCCTGCCACACCTCGTAGGTGGTACTGACGCGGTCGAGTACGCTCACCACGCGATACTCCTCGTTATGGGTGCCGCCCTCGCCGTTGCTGGGGGTATTGCGGTGGAAGGCGGTGGCGATCAGCTGGTCCTTAGTGGGGTTGGGGAGCAGGTCGCCGGCGAGTTGCTCGATCGTGAATTCATCGAAGGGCAGGTCGTCATTGTAGGCCCGGATCACCCAGTCGCGGTACGGCCAGATGGTGCGGGGCCGGTCGCGCTCGTAGCCGCGGGAGTCGGCGTAGCGGGCCAGGTCCAGCCAGGTGGCGGCGCGGTGCTCACCGTAGCGGGGGGAGGCCAGGAGGGTATCCACGAGGCGGGCGTAGGCGTCGTCGCTGGGGTCGGCCAGCCATTCTTTCATGAGGGTGGGC
>JBGTHX010000575.1:0-11678 GCA_041746055.1 Lewinella sp.
AGAGCCCGAACAGCAGCAGGAGCAGCAGGATGACCCCGAATCCGCCCAGCACGCCGCTGAGGTGAGACACCAGGTAGTCGCCTACGCCGCCGCCCAGGGGGAAATCCGTGAGGCCGCCGAAGGCGAAGCTGAGCAGCACGGCCAGGCCGATCGTAAACAGCATCAGCTTGACAAACAGGTTGGCCATCGGCTTCAGCGGCGCGCGGCGCAGCCGGTTCAGACCGAGCCGGCCCAGGAAGTACACCAGGATGAAGCTGGGCAGTCCGAAGCAGAAATAGATGAAGAAGTTGCTCAGGAAGGCGCCGAGCCTGCCCAGCCAGTTGTCCACCGAGGCGGCGTCTTCACTCAGCAGTTTCCAGCTGAAGCGGAGCACGCGGTCCTGGTCGATCTTCCAGGTGAAGAGGTAGGAGACGAAGGCGACGGTGAGGTATACGGCAATGAAGAGCAGCAGCAAGCCGAACAATTTCGGGATGCGCTCGTCTCTGAGTCCCATACGAAGACCCAGTTGTCCGCTCTTTTTCTTTGCTTTGGCCATACAGTAAGTGGCTTGGGGGCCGGGCGGCGAAAGTACGATAAAAAGGGGGTAACGCGGGAACGGGGTGATAACTTGCGTATGTCCGTCGAGGAGTAACCGAGTGACCAAATTCACCCGCTGCGTCAAAGCGATTGGCGACTGTCCCAACAGGTCCAGGACCCCCTGAATCTACCGCATGAAAGAAATTTACCTTTTCATTCTGTTGTTTCCAGCGGTGCTCTGCGGCCAGCACCAGAAGCTCCACTACCTCAACCTGGCCGTGGAGCCGATGGGGCTAGGCGCCTCGTCGTTCCGGGTCATTCAGGTGGCCGATGCCACGGGAGTGACCGACGGAAGGTTTGGTACCGTATATACCGGGTTGACCAATAACCGCCGTGACCTGGCTTTCCAGCCCAATCTGGCCGTCGACCTAACGGCGTTCTTTCTGCGTAACTCGGCGGATCGTGGCCTGCCCGTCGCTACCTTTTCGATCTCCTTCCTGCGGATCGACGAGGAAACGGCCTTGTACGGAGAACGACGTCGTCTGCAGTTGGAAGCAAGCCTGGAAATGACCGGCCCGGACGGTAATCCGGTCGTATACGGGCCGCGGCGGTACAGTGAGGTTACCGGCGGGCTCGACGTAACCGACGGCCACGCAGCGGCCCTGGCCGCGGCCCTCTCGGCATTGGTGATGGATCTGGATGCGGACGTCCGGACCGGGACCATCCCAATCCACGGTGTAGTCACGGGCGGTCAATTACCCAACGGAGCATATTTGTCCTTTCCCGATTACCGGGCGGGGCGCGTGGATACCTCAATCACCCTAAAATTGATCGAGCAACGGCCGGCCCGGGCCTTCGACCACATCCTGTTCCACGAGGCGGAATTCGAACGGACGGAAGTCCTTACCCGGCGCGAAGCGCGGGAGATATGGGGGTACCACCACGCCGGAACGCATTACCTGTATGTAGAGAATCGATTCCTTTCGCTGGAGACCGACACCCGGAACCGGATCCTGCTGGCGGTCCCCGGCGGCCTTTACGATCCCGATGCCACGACCAAGCGAATGCTTGCGGGGGGGCTGCTCTTCGGAGCAGTGGGAGCCATCGTAGCCGGCGTGGCCGTGGACGGCCCCGTCCACGAGCTCTACGCCCTCAACCTCAACTCCGGCGCACTGGAGCCCGTCGTTCCGCTGGCTGACTCGGCGGACTACAGAAACCGCATCCTCCTGCACCACGACGGGGTGGAAGGCGACCCTACGGTAACCGCGCGCATAAACGGTGGAGAATACCGGCTAGCTCCGGGTACGCTGCTGGTTCTCGACCTCGGAGGCTATCTGGAGTTGTCGGCCGGCCAAGATGTAAAACCGCTCAAGAAGAAGATCTGGAGAACCGACGACCGTGTGGCACTCTACAGGGTAGCACTGGGTGAGAATAACAAATTTGCGCTGACGCGGGGCAGCCAGCAGGGGGCCGACGAAGCCGCCAGAGCGGCAGGGGCGGGTTACATCCCCTTCGCTTCCTCGACCGAGGACTAGCCCGAGGGAGACAGCGCAGGATGCCGGTCAGCCTACCATTCGGTAAGTTTACCCATCATGCACCGTGTACTTGTCCTCCTGCTTTGTTGCTCCGGCGGAGTAGCGCTCAGCGCCCAGTCCGCCGACCGGCCCAACATCATCTTTATCCTCACCGACGACCAGCGCTTCGACGCCCTGGGCTACGCCGGCAACCCCCTGGCCCATACGCCGGAGATGGACCGCCTGGCGCAGCAGGGCACCTACTTCTCCCACGCGATGGTCACCACGCCGATCTGCGCCGCGAGCCGGGCCACCCTCCTCTCCGGGACCTACGAGCGGACCCACCGCTTTAACTTCCAGACCGGCGACCTGCGCGAGGAATATATGGCGCAGGCCTACCCGCGCGCGCTGCGGCAAGCGGGCTACCGGACCGGCTTCTACGGCAAGTACGGCGTCAACTATCCCCACGAGGACCTGCTCTTCGACGAGTACGAAACCTACGATCGCAACAATGCCTACCCCGACCGCCGTGGCTACTTCTACAAGACCCTGGACGGCGATACTGTCCACCTCACCCGCTATACCGGACAGCAGGGCCTCGACTTCCTCGACCGCCACGCCGACGACGGCAAGCCCTTCTGCCTGCAGCTGAGCTTCAGCGCGCCTCACGCCCACGACAACGCCCCCGACCAGTACTTCTGGCAGGCTGAAACCGATACGGTGTTGCAGGACCGGGACGCCCCGGCACCCGCGCTCGCCGACCGGTCCTACTTCGACGCCCTCCCGGAAGCCGTACGGCAGGGGTTCAACCGGCTGCGCTGGACTTGGCGCTACGACACCCCCGAAAAGTACCAGCACAGCGTCAAGGGCTACTTCCGCATGATCGCCGGCATTGACGCCGAGCTCGGGAAACTGCGCGCCAAGCTGGCCGAGCGGGGATTGGACAAGAATACCGTCATCGTACTCATGGGCGACAACGGCTACTTCCTCGGCGAACGGCAGCTGGCCGGTAAGTGGCTGATGTACGATAATTCCGTGCGCGTACCGCTCATCATTTACGACCCGCGGGGAGCGTCCCACCACGACAGCGACGCGCTGGCCCTCAACGTAGACGTGCCCGCCACGCTGCTGGACCTGGCGGGGGCGCAGGTGCCGGAGTACTACCAGGGCATCTCCCTGCTGCCGATAGTAGCGGGCGAATCCGAAACCATCCCCCGCGACACCGCCCTGATCGAGCACCTCTGGGAATTCGACCATATCCCGCCGAGCGAGGGGGTGCGGACGCGGGACTGGAAGTACTTCCGCTACGTGAACGATAAGTCGAGCGAGGAGCTGTACCGACTGACCGACGACCCCCGGGAAACGGAGAACCTGGCCGGCAATCCGGCCTACCGGGAAACCCTGAACGAACTGCGCGGCGCTACCGACCGACTGATCGCGGAGTTCAGCGATGCCTACTCGGCGGGGCCGGCGGGATTGTCCGTCGAGTATCTCCGGCAACCCGCCGGCGTTACCCTGCGCGATCCCACCCCGGAGTTCGCCTGGGAAGTGCCGGCGGGGGCGGAGCGGCAGTCGGCCTACCAAGTCCTGGTGGCCTCGGACCGCGCTATTATCGATGCCAACCGCGGCGACGTGTGGGATAGCTGCCGGGTGGGGGAGAGTACCTCTACCGGCATCGATTACGGCGGTCCGGCCCTGCGGCCCGGCCAAACTTACTGGTGGAAGGTGCGGGTGTGGGACAAGGTGAACCGGCTGTCTGCCTACTCCCAACCCCAGGCCTTCGGGGGGGTGGAGTCCGGACCGGACTCCGGCTACCTGACCACGCCGAACGTGTTCCAGGTGGACACCGTGGCGGCCACCCGGTTACGTGCCACCGACTACGGCTACGCCATCGACTTCGGACGCGACGCATTCGGGGCGCTCGAACTCACCCTCCATGCCCGCCGCAATACGACGGTGAGTGTGGCGGTTGGCGAGCTGCTGCGGGACGAACGCGTAGACCCCGAGCCCGGAGGTACCATCCGCTTCCAGCACGTCGACCTGCCGGTACGCCGGGGCACCCACGCGTACACCGTACCCTTCGTGCCCGACGAACGCAATACCAGCGGCATGGCCGTGCGGCTGCCCGACTCCTTCCCCGTCCTGATGCCGTTCCGCTACGCCGAAGTGACGGGCGGGGGCGAGGTGGTTGCGGCCCGGCAACTGGTCTACCGCGGCTACTGGGAGGAGGACGCCAGCTACTTCCACAGCAGCGACTCGGTGCTGAACCAGGTCTGGGACCTCTGCAAGTACACCATCGGGGCCACCACCTTCGCGGGACTCTACGTCGACGGCGACCGGGAGCGCATCCCCTACGAGGCCGATGCCTACCTTAACCAGCTGAGCCACTATACCACCGACCGGGAATATGCCATCGGGCGGCGCACCATCGAGTACTTCATGGAGCACCCGACCTGGCCCACCGAGTGGCAGCAGCACGTGGCGCTGATGTTCTGGGCCGATTATATGTACACCGGCAACACCGAACTGATCGAGAAATACTACGACGAGCTAAAGTGGAAGACCCTGATCGGACTGGTGGGTGAGGACCACCTGGTGAGCAGCGAACGGGTGACGCCGGAGTACATGAAAAAACTGGGCTTCGGCGACCGCGACGAGCAATTGCGCGACATCGTCGACTGGCCCCCCGCTCAGGCCGATACCGGCTGGAAACTGGCCACCGCCGAGGGGGAGCGGGACGGATTCGTGTTCCGCCCCAACAACACGGTGATCAACGCCCTTTTCTACCGCAATATGGAGATCATGGGCGCCTTCGCGCGGGTGCTGGGCAAGTCGGACGACGCCCTGGAATACGAGATTCTGGCCCTGGAGGCCAGGCAGGCCATCAACGAGAAACTCTTCGACCGGGAACGCGGCATCTATGTCGACGGCGAGGGGACGGACCACGCCTCGGTCCACGCCAATATGTTTCCCCTGGCCTTCGGACTGGTGCCGGCGGGCTACGAGCCATCCGTAGGCGCGTACATCGAAAGCCGCGGTATGGCGGCCAGCGTCTACGGGGCCCAGTACCTGATGGAGGCCCTCTACGCGGCCGGCATGGCCGACTACGCCCTCGCCCTCCTCACCGACACCACCGACCGCAGCTGGTACAATATGATCCGCTCCGGCTCCACCATGACGATGGAGGCCTGGGACCTCAAGTACAAACCCAACCTGGACCTCAACCACGCCTGGGGCGCGGTACCGGCCAATATCATTCCCCGCTATCTCTGGGGCATCCGGCCGAAAACCCCGGGTTACGGGGTGGCGACCATTCACCCGCAACTGAGCACCTTAAAGTACAGCGAGATCCGCGTGCCCACCCTGCGTGGGGCGATCACCGCCCGCTACGAGAACGTGAACCCCCGCCTTCAGACCTTCGATCTCACCATTCCCGCCAATATGGTTGCTGAATTCCGCCTGGATCTCCGGCCGAACCAGGCGCTGTCGGTGGACGGCGAGGCGGCCAATCCCGCCTTCGATAGCGTACGGCTTACCCCCGGCGCGCACCGGATCGAGGTGCGCGTGAATTCCTTCTGATCCATGGGGGGAATGGGGTGTATGGTGACTGGGAGGGTATCGTTTAGGAAGGGACTTCTGAATCGATACTCTCCTGAAATGAACCTTGTACGTATCCTGGGCCTGTTGCTCTTTCCTCTCATGCTTTGCGGCCAGCGGGTCAGGCCACATTTGCTGGACCTGGCCGACTATCCGATCGAGCAGAGTGACCGATCCTTCATCGTGACGGATGTCATTGACTCCACCACCTACGGCGACAGCGGGTACGGGGTCGTCTATACCGGCCTGGCCAACATCCGGCGCAACCTGCAGTTTCGGGGCAACTTGACGGTGGTCCTGAAGCAGGCACTCTTCCTGGGCATCACCGACCGCGACCTGCCCCGCGCCCGGCTCATCGTACACGACCTGCGCATCGATGAGGAAATCATCCTGACGAGCGAACGGCGCAGACTGCAGCTACGGGCCAGCCTGGAAATTATGCGGGACGGTACGCCGGTACGCCTCGGCCCATTGCAGGAAACCGAAGTGAAGGGAGGGATAGAAGTGACCGGCGGCCATCCCGCCGCCCTGTCCGACGCCATCGGCCGGCTGCTGGATCGCTTCCACCTGATGCACGCCGGTGGAGGAGAGGAGACCCGGGCGGCATCCTACGTGCGGGATACCGACCCCTTACTCCGGCCCGACGGAGTCTACCACACCTACACCGATTTCCGGATGGGGCGGGTGGACACTTCCGTGCACCTCCAAGTATGGGGGATACGAACCCAGGCCGAGCTGGACCACATGACCTTTTTGACGGCCTCCCCGTACGCGCGCCAGGAGGAGCAGGCCCGTGACCTAAAGGCGATCTGGGGCTTTCACGAAGGCGGCCACAGCTACCTGCAGGTGGCCAGAAAATTCTACGAACTCGTCGAGGATGGCAGGGGGAATACGCTCGTTTACGTCAAGGGTGGCATCCTCGATCCGCAGGTTACTTCCGCTCAGATGCTGGGCGGCGCGCTGGGGGGAGCGCTCGGCGTGGCGATGGCTAGCTCGTTGACGAATTCGACGGAGCAGTTGTACCACCTGTACCGCCTGGACCTGAAAACCGGGGGCCTCTCACCCTATGAAATTTCTTACGAGAAAGTATATGTGGCGGGACGAACCATGCTGTATTCCAAGGTAGCTCCGGGAGGGGGCCAGATCGAAGTGCACCGGACTACCGGTACCGAGCTTCTCGGCCCGGGAGAGTATCTGCTGCTGGAACCCGGCGAGGAAGTGTCGTTTTCCGTGCAGGGGTCCCGCGGGGAGCCGGTCTCCAGACAGCTGCGCGAGGGCAGCCGGCGGCTGCCCTCGCTGTACCGGCTATCGATCCAGAATTCCGGAGGGGTAGGCATCAGCAAGGCGAACCGGAACGTCACCCGTCAGTTGCGGTCACGCATCGAATCGGGCCGGATCGAGCCGGCCCGCTAGGCCGTTTTCCGGCTGCGGCGCCCGCGACCCCGCTGTCCGCCGGTGGGCGTGCTGGAGGGCTTGTCGCGGTACTGCCGGCTTCGGATGAGCGGCTTGGGATAGTTGGCCCCGATGCGCAGTCCGCAGGCGGATTGTTCGGCGTCGCTCATCTCCTCGGGCTGGTGCACGTACTCGTCGGGGGCATCGGTCAGTTCCGGGCACCAGAGCCGCACGTACTCGCCCTTGGGGTCGTAGCGCTCGGCCTGGCTCAGGATATTAAAGTAGCGGTCCTCGCGCGGGTCGGTCCCCACGCCGGCTACGTACTGCCAGTTGCACCAGTTGCTGGTCACGTCGTAGTCGATGAGCGCGTGTTCGAAGTATTCCGCGCCCATTCGCCAGTCGACTTTCAGGTCCTTCACGAGATAGCTGGCCACGTTCTGCCGGCTGCGGTTGCTCATGAATCCGGTGCGGGCGATCTCCCGCATGCTGGCATCGACGAAGGGGGTGCCCGTTTGTCCGGCGATCCAGCGCTGCAGGAGGCCTTCGTCCTTCGACCATTCCGGCAGCTCGCTTTTGTCGCGGAAGCCGCTCTTGCGGAAGATCAGGTCGCCGTGCTTCTTTCCCATGAGGCGGAAGAAATCCCGCCACAACAGCTCAAAGATCACCCAGTAGGTGCTTTCGTTGGCCCCGTTCTTAGCTTCGTATGCCTTGATCTCGGTATAGATCTGCTTCGGACTGAGACAGCCCTGCGCCAGCCAGGCGGAGAATTTGGTGCTGTAGTCGCTGCCGAGGAGTCCGTTCCTGGTTTCCTTGTAGGTAGATACCGCTTGGCTACCGAAGAGGTAGTAGGCGAGTCGGTCCATTCCGGCCGTTTCTCCGCCTTCCCATTCGAGGGCGGCGCGGTCGTCCTCCTCGGGGGGCGCAAGGCCAAAGTCCTTGAGCGCCGGCAGTTCGCCGGATTCGATGCCGGTGTCCTGGGCCATGGGGATGCGGGCCGGGGTGGGGAAGGGGTCGCGGACGGGCGTAAGTCGCTCCGTTTCCTTGCGGAACTGGGTGAAGGTGTCCGGGGTCTGCGTGATGGGGAAGGGCAGGTCGGAGGTGTAGTAGAGGAGTTTGCCGCGGGAGTAGTAGACTTCCCGGCCGATGCTCCACAGCGACTGTTCCACGGCGTTCTGTACCTGGAGTTCCTCGCGGGTGCGCTCGCGGTTACAGAACACCCAGCTGGCGCGGCACTGCTTGGAGAGTTCGGGCAGGATCTCTTCCGGGTGGCCGGTGCGGATGATGAGGTCGGCACCGCGGTCCCGCAGGTTGTTGCGGAGGTCGGCCACGCATTCCAGGATGAACCTGGCGCGGTGGGAGCCGATCTTCGGCAGGCCGGTGAGGGGCAGGGTGCCCTGCCATTCGCGGGGGTCGAAGATATAGACCGGCAGAATCTCGTCGCCCTGCTTCATGGCGTCGTTGAGGGCCTCGTTGTCGTGCAGGCGCAGGTCCCTCCTGAACCATACAATTGCCGCGCGCTTGCTCATCTTTACCGGGGGGATTATTTGTATGCTAACCGCAGGGGGGGAGGTTGGTTGTGGCGGGCGTGTTTTACTTGTGTCATAGGGTAGAGTGGGTCCTGGCTCGGCCCTGACCTATACGCAATGCCAAATCGCTTTGCACCGGAAGCCGGGCTTGGAGGCCCTCCCTCCCGCAAGGCAACAGCGGCAGCAAAATCAAAATTAAAACCCTCCACCTTTCCTATTTTACCGCATGCGATTTCTCCTCCTTTGCAGCCTGATCTTCCTCGGCACCTGCGTCCGCGCCCAGGAAGGCTACAAAACACTTAGCGACCTCAACTACCGGCCCGACAGCACCGACGCTTACGTGCAGGAGCGTTGCGTACTGGACCTGTACTATCCGACCGACAGCGCCGGCTTCGCCACGGTGGTATTCTTTCACGGCGGGGGACTTACGGCGGGCAACAAGTTCATCCCGGAAGCCTGGGTAGGGCAGGGGATCGCCGTGGCGACCGCCAACTACCGATTCAGTCCGCGGGTCAAAAATCCGACCTACATCCGGGACGCGGCGGCGGCCGTGGCCTGGGTCATGGAACACATAGAGGAATACGGCGGCGACCCCTCCCGCGTGTACGTGAGCGGCCACTCGGCGGGCGGCTACCTGACCAGCATGCTGGGACTGGACACCACCTACCTGGCCGAATACGGCGCGCATCCCGACAGTCTGGCGGGCCTCATTCCCTTCAGCGGGCACACGATCACCCACTTCACGGTACGGCAGGAGCGCGGCCTCGACTGGGACGACGTCATCGTCGACAAATACGCCCCCATCAGTTTCCTGCGGGCCGACGCGCCCCCTGTGCTGATCATTACCGGCGACCGGGAGCGGGAGCTCTACGGGCGCTACGAGGAGAATGCCTACTTCTGGCGTATGTTGAAGCTGGCGGGCCATCCGAATACCTGGCTCTACGAGATGCAGGGCTTTGACCACGGCGGAATGGCCCGGCCGGCCAGTATTCTTACCCTGGATTTTATTCGGGGGCGGCTGCGGTGAGGGTTACCGAAAACTACGCCCGGTCGCGCTCCCCTTCCTGGGCCGGAAGATCGATGGCGGCGGGGCCGGGCCCGTTGCTGCTGCTCGGGGCGGTGGGTGCCATCTCCAGGCGCGTCTTCGGCAGGTGCTCGGGGTAGTTTTCCTGGATCCAGCCGATGAGGTGCTCGCGGATGGCGCAGCGAAGATTGAATACTTGTCCGGAATCATTGCCGCTGGCGATGACGCGGATGGTGATCACGTCGGCGTTGTTGTCGGTGACGGCGACGCCGAAAACCTGCTTGTCCCACAGCTCCTGGGTCTCGACGAAGCGCTGGGCTTCCTCGCGCAGCCTAGCGACGGGAAAGGTGTAGTCCACGTACATGAAAACGCTGCCGATCAGCTGGGTGCTGCTGCGCGTCCAGTTCTGGAAGGTGTCGTCGATAAATTTATTGAGCGGCACGATGAGGCGGCGCTGGTCCCAGATCTTCAGGGTGACGTAGGTGAGGGTGATCTCCTCCACACGCCCGAACTCGCCGTCCACGATCAGGGCGTCGTCGATGCGGATAGGTTGGGTAAAGGCGATCTGGAAGCCGGCCAGCAAATTGGCGATCGACTTCTGGGCCGCGAAGCCGATGATGATACCGCCCACGCCGGCAGAGGTGAGCAGGCCGGTGCCGATGCTGCGTACCGCGTCGAACTGCAGCAGGATGAAGGCCACCGTCACGATAAAGATGAGGATCCCCACGATCCGCTGGATGTACTGCAGCTGGGTGAGGATTTTGCGCTCGTGCAGGTTGTTGGTGGTGTCGATGCTGTAGCGGTGGCGGACGGTGTCGGCCGCCACGTTGACGATCTTGACCAGCAGCAGCGCGCCGGCGATGTAGAGTACGGTGCGGCCCAGCCGGATGCCCCAGTGCAGGTACCACGGCGACTGCGCCTCCTCCGGGAAAACGGAAGATTCCAGCTGGTTCCAGAGGATGACCGTGAGGCCGAAGGTGAGGACCCAGTAGAAGGCGTTGCGGGTGTTATCGGCGATCGCCTCCAGCGTGAAGCTCTCGGTGCGCCGGCCGGTGCGGCGGAGGATAGCATACAGGATCAGGGTGATGAGGGCGCTGAGCAGGGCCGCAAAACCGAACCGCACGGCCATGCGGATGGGCGGCGGCGTGGCGTTTATGAAGTCGTACAGGTCACTCATGGGCTTGGGGCTGGGTCAAAACCCGGTAACACCCACCACCTGACCGAGTTCGATCACTCGCCCTCCTTCGGGGGCAGGACGTGGAGGTGGACCACCTCGATGCGGGTGTTGCTCACCTCCAGCATCCGGAAGTTGAATCCCTCGAGTTCTAGGCTCTCGTCCGGTTCGGGCACCCGCTCGGCGGTAGTCACGATGAAGCCCGACAGCGTCTGGTAATCACCCTCCGGAAGGTCGAGATTGTATTTCTCATTCAGGTAATTGATCTCGAGGCGGCCGCTGAAGCGGTAGTATCCGTTGCCCTCGTCGATCTCCACGTAGTCGTCTTCGTCGTACTCATCCTCGATCTCGCCGAAGATCTCCTCCAGCAGGTCCTCCATGGTGACCACGCCGGCGATGCCACCGAACTCATCCACCACGCAGGCGATGCTCAGTTGCTCCTTGACGGCGCGGTCCAGCAGGTCGGCGACGCGGGCTACCTCGGGCACGAAGGTGAGCTCCAGGATGCACTGCCGGATATTCTCGGGGTACTCCAGCAGTTGCTGGTGGTGGACGTAGCCGAGTACGTTGTCGGCGTCGCCGTCGATCACGATCAGCCGGCTCAGGTGGGTATCCATGAAGCGGGCTTCCAGCTCCTCCACGGAGGCGTTCACGTCGATGCTCTCGATCTCGGTGCGCGGTACCATGCAGTCGCGGATACGTACGTCGGCCAGATTGAGGGCGTTGCCGAAGAGCTTCGTGTCGATGGCCGATTCCTGCTCCTCGCTGGTCTGGCTGCGGTTGACGAAGTTTTCCAGGTCGAGGCGGGTCAGCACCGTATCGAGCTCCTCGCTCGGCCGCTTGAAGAACAGCCGCAGCAGCCAGTCGCTGGTAGTGGTCATCACTACGCTGGGGATGTACAGCAGGGCCTGCAGCGCCCGCAGCGGCAGCGCCCA